>CAZPFZ010000110.1:0-5786 GCA_964585955.1 uncultured Acidiphilium sp. | reverse complement strand
TTTATAATGTTTTTTTAGCATTTTTATGAAATTGTTTTTTTATTTTTTTAGTATACCATTTTGCATTTTACAAGCAAGTATTGCGTTAGACAAAAGCATTGTAACGGTCATAGGACCTACACCGCCCGGTACGGGCGTTATGTATGAAGCAACCTCTTTGGCAGCGTAAAAATCAACATCGCCGAAAAGTCCTTGCTCGGTTCTGTTTATGCCTACATCTATAACGACAGCGCCTTGTTTTACCATATTGCCCGTTACAAAATTTTTCTTACCTATTGCCACAACCAAAATATCGGCTGCCGACGTAAACTTTGAAAGGTTTTGCGTTTTTGAATGGCAAACGGTGACCGTGCAGTTTTCGCGAAGTAACAAAACAGATAAAGGTTTGCCAACCAAATTACTCCTACCGACAATTACAGCATGCTTACCGCAAAGCTCAATATTGTTGCGTTTTAATAGTTCTATTATTCCCGATGGCGTGCACGGAAGAAGCGAAAATTCTCCGTCAAACATTTTACCTGCGCTAAGAGCAGTAAGCCCGTCGGCGTCTTTTTCGGGCGGAATATGAGCAAGCACATTTCGCTCGTTAATACCTTTTGGTAAAGGTAGCTGAACCATTACGGCGTTGACTGTTTTATCTTGCGCAAGTTTATCTACCTCGCTAATTACACATTCTTCGGTAACAGTTTCTTTTAATCTAACCACAACAGACTGAATCCCGACCTCGGCGCAAGCTTTTTCTTTTGATGATACGTAAACAAGCGAAGCGGGATTATCGCCTACCAAAACGATGGCAAGTGTAGGCACTAATAAATATTCATTTTTTAACTCTTTACACTGCCCTTTTAACTCTTCTTTTATTTTTGAAGAAAGAGCTTTGCCGTCTAATAAAGTAGCACTCACTTTGCCGCCTCCGACTTCTTTTTGTATTCGGCTAAAATACCGTTTACAAAATTAAAGCTTTTTTCGGCAGAATATTTTTTTGATAGCGAAACGGCTTCGTCTATAGAAACAATGTCTGGAATATCATCAAAATAATTCATTTCGCAAAGTCCTATAAGTAAGGCGCATTTATCGGTGGGAAAAATACGGTTAAGCTTAAAACCTACCGACATTTCTTCTATCAACCCCAACAAATGATCGCGATTTTGCAATACTTTAAGGTAAAGCTCATCTGCAAAAGCGGCATCTTGCGAATTAAGTTTATGCTCTTTGTATATTTTGTTTTTAAAATCGTCGTCCTTTTCTTCTGTGAATAAATCGCGGTATAAAAGAACAAAAACCGCTTCTCTTGCATCTCTTCTCATAATAATCCGAAAAAGCCGCGTTTTAAGCGGCTTAAATAATTAATATTCAGAATGTTCGTTTTCTTCAAAAACGACATCTATAACGTGTACGTCTACCTTGCCTATTTTATAATCGGACATAGCCTCTACATTGTATTTTACACTTTGTTGAATGTTGTATGCTACATCGGGAATGTTATAACCGTAACGCACGGCAACGGTAACGTCTACATCGACGTTTTTTCCCTCGTCAAAAACAATGTTTATATCATCCTTACCCTTTTTGCCGACGTTTTCGTTAGTTCTGGAAACTCCTTCAACTTCGGAAACGGCAAGTTCAACTATTCCTCTAACTATGCTTCCGTTATAAACAATTTTACCGGAAGGTACTCCTTTATTTTTTTTTGCTGCCATAATACACCACCGTGAAAAGACTTGTGCCTAAAACTATGTATTGAATACTTATTCATTTATAGTATATCACACTTTACAAAAATAAGGTAGCGTTTTTTTGCTCTTTTTGCATTTTTTTAAGATATAGGAATTATTCTTACGTTTTCGGGCGAAACTTTTATTTCTTCGGACAGCACTGTGTAAATAGCAACGGCATCGTCGGTATCAAAATTGACATCTTCTACCACCACGGTTACGTTTTCGGATTCTTGACCGATCATAACCACTATATTACCGTAACCTTTTGCCTTTATAAGGCTTTCTAAGTAAAGTTCTTTTTCAACTGTTTCGGTAAGACGTAACTTTGCCTTAAGTGCATCTTCTTTTGCCGAAGATTGGCTTTCGGCATCGGCAATAATGCTATCAAGCTGCAAAATTTGTTCGCTTAAACTTTTTGAGTGTTCCGATTTATATTCGGTAAAATAAGTTGCGGTACTTATCGCTTGCTGTTTGTTGCCGTCGTCGGTGAGCAAAAAGTTACAAACTGCGGTAACCGCAAGCAATAAAACAAGTGCTGATAAAATAACAATCTTTTTCCTTTTTGACATATTGTTCTCCTTTATTTTACGGTTTTAATCCGTTTTTACTTTTTTTGTCTTATATAAAACTATTTCATTGTTAAAACTTTTATTTTTTCGGACGAGACATCTAAAAAAGTTTGCGCGGCATCCATAAGCGACAAACGAACTTTTATATTGTTTGCACCCTTTGCGATTATTATAACGCCGCAAATTTCGGGGTATTTTTCGGTTAAAACAACGGGTTTACCGGAAACTATAAGGGGCGTTTCTTCTTCCTTGCGGTTTTCGCCGCTACCGATAACCGTTTTATCGGTTGCAATTTGCGTGGTCATACCCTGTTTTACAGATATTATAACGCTCACCTTACCCGCGCCGTTTATATCGGAAAGTTTTGCAGACAATTTGTTTTCGAGCATCTCTACATATTCGTATACGCTTGAACTTTCGGATGAGGTTTGAGCGGTTTTATCGCTAAGTGACGAAAACAACATACATAGCGCAACAATGCAAACAAGCACTATAACAAGATATTCTGGTTTAATCTTTTTTAAAAAAGCTTTATAATCGCTTTTTGTTTTATTCATAAAAGATTACACCCTCCTTTGATAGATTAAAGGCTTTTTGCAATACCTCTTTTGCGGTTGACGTTATATTAATATGCCCGCTATTTGCAATATATCCCATTTCGTTTAAATTAATTTCTATTTTTTCGACGGTAAATTTTCCGTTTTTTTCGACAAAGGTAAAATTTGCGTTTTTTAACCTTATTCCCTTTTGATACAGTGCACTTTTAGCCACAGTCATACAATATATTTTTGCGTTTTCGCTTTTGCTTTGTTCTGTTATTTGCACCGAACTTGTATTAAAATCGGCTGAAAAATCACCGTAATCTAAGTTTATAATAGGTGAAATAACGCATACGACCGATAATAGCGAATAGGCAAACACGGCGGCTTTGCTTAACCTGCCTTGCGGCGCGATTATTTTAAATATGAAAAACAAAACGCCAAGCACGCATACGGACATAATCCAAGTTTTCATAACTTTCGGATGAGGTTTGAGCGGTTTTATCGCTAAGTGACGAAAACAACATACATAGCGCAACAATGCAAACAAGCACTATAACAAGATATTCTGGTTTAATCTTTTTTAAAAAAGCTTTATAATCGCTTTTTGTTTTATTCATAAAAGATTACACCCTCCTTTGATAGATTAAAGGCTTTTTGCAATACCTCTTTTGCGGTTGACGTTATATTAATATGCCCGCTATTTGCAATATATCCCATTTCGTTTAAATTAATTTCTATTTTTTCGACGGTAAATTTTCCGTTTTTTTCGACAAAGGTAAAATTTGCGTTTTTTAACCTTATTCCCTTTTGATACAGTGCACTTTTAGCCACAGTCATACAATATATTTTTGCGTTTTCGCTTTTGCTTTGTTCTGTTATTTGCACCGAACTTGTATTAAAATCGGCTGAAAAATCACCGTAATCTAAGTTTATAATAGGTGAAATAACGCATACGACCGATAATAGCGAATAGGCAAACACGGCGGCTTTGCTTAACCTGCCTTGCGGCGCGATTATTTTAAATATGAAAAACAAAACGCCAAGCACGCATACGGACATAATCCAAGTTTTCATAACTGCCTATCCCCCATATAAAAACGCAAAAAAAGTTATATACAAAACAAAAAAGAATATAACAAACGAAAAAACTATAAGTGCAACCAAATAATTAACGGTTTTTGAAAAATTATCGGTTAAATCGACAATTCTTTTATCTGCAAAATTGCGCATTATTGCAGAAAGAAGTTTTAATGATAACGAATATGCCGCTATTTTTAAAAGCGGCGCAATAATCATACAAAGAATGGTAACGAGCATAAAACTACCCAATGCGCTTTTTACCAATGAAGATGCCGCAAAAAGCAAATCTACCCCCTCTTTTGCCAAGCCGCCCACAAAGGGAATTGTATTGCCTACGGTATATTTTAAGGCACGCAAAGATACTCCGTCTCGTGCGGCGGCGCTTGCCACGGTAACCGTACTAAAAAGCGATATAACTGAGGCAGCCAAGCCTATTATCCATTTGAAAGCTTCGCAAAAAAAGTCGCGAATTTTACATATACCAAATCGCTCTGAAAGTGCGGAAAGTGCCGAAAGGACAAAAATGATGCTTAATGCAGGCAAAAGTAAATTGTACACCGCTAAGCTTACGCCTTGAAGAACAAAAGAGCCCACCGGACTTATGATTGCAGATCTCGCGCTCTCGCCGCAAAAAGCTGACAGCGTAACAGCTATAGGAAAAAGATTTTGCAATGCTTTGACGGCTTCGTTTATTATTTGCACGCTATTTTTTATTATTGCCGCGGTTTGTATAAACAACGCGGTTGCGGTAACTACATAGCAACATGCAAAAAGCATATCGCTTGTACGACTTTTTTCCGGTTGCAAACAGTTAAACAACCCGAAAATTATTCCTATAAGCGCAATTTCGGCAAAAACGGGAATAAAGGATTTACCGTTTTGCAAAAGACTTGTAAAAAAATAATCCTTTATTTGCGTTATCTGGTAAGTGCTTTCGCCCATTATTATTTTTTTAAGCAAATCTTTAAACGAATCGTAGCTTGGTGCCCAATTGCAAAAATATTTTTCATATATTTTTTCAAGCTCGGAAAAATCAAGACTGTTTAAAAGCTCGTCCGCCGCCTCAATAGCTCCGTTTTCTTGCTCGCTACTACTATCAGACACTGCGTAGGAACTAACGAAATTTTCGCTTGCATAACATAGAATAAAACAATTTTTACTTTTTGCGGCAAACAGAGAACAATAAAAAGCACAGCACAATAAAACTAAAAAAATAATACTTTTCTTCATACTTTTTCAAGAAAAATGCTTATCATATTGAGCAACATCGAAAACACCGGAAGGCTCATGCAAAGCAACACTATACGCCCGAAAAAAGCAAGTTTATCGGACAAGCTTTTTATACCCGCATCTTCTATCACCGAACAGGCGAATTCTATTAGATAAGAGACAATTGTTATTTTTACGGCTACGCGCACAAGCTGTAAATCAAAGGTTACGCTGTCTTCAAAATTTTTAAGTTGCTGTAACAATTGCACTATGTAATCGACTGAAAATAATAAAATGGTTAATCCGCCGCAAATTAATGCGGGCAAAAAAAATTCGCTTTGAACGCTTTTTAAATATATGCATAAAAAAGCCGTTATTATAGCTACGGCTATTATTTTATAGATACCCATAACTAATATAGATCAAAAAGCAATTTTAAGCTTTCGAATAAATCCGCCACCATGGCAACAACCATTGTAAGCACAATTATTACACCTGCAATGGCAACAAGCATGGCTATGTCATCACGCTCGGATTTTTTTAAAATTTGACAAACAACGGCTACCAATATACCTATAGCAGCTATGCGAAAAATTACGTCTATATTCATATTACAAAATTATTACAAATGCGGCAATGCCTATAATTAAACCAGTTTTTTTATAGAG
>CAZPFZ010000109.1:0-5794 GCA_964585955.1 uncultured Acidiphilium sp. | reverse complement strand
AGATGAATGTAATTACCGTAATGAACATGTTGATGTGATATTTACTGATGAAAGAGAAAAGAAAATAGATCGTATTTTAGGAAGCATATGCGTAGATAAAGCAATGCATAGACATGCTGGAAAAATGGAAGAAGTATTTACAGCGATGGGGAAGGTTTATAATCAAACAGGAAAAGATTTAAGCCATGTTGAATATGTTATAGGTACAGGTGGAGTTCTTGTTAAATCAGAAAATCCAGTCGAAATTTTACAAGCCGCTACTGCAACTTTACAAACATATTTGGAACTTAGGCCAATGAATCCAAAATTTATGATCGATGCAGATTATTTACTTGCATCAATGGGATTATTAAGTCAATTAAATCCTTTATTGGCTTTAAAAATCATGAAAAAACATTTAAAAAAAATTTAAAAGAGAGATTGGAAAATGGTTAAAAACAAAAAAATATCTGAAAAAGAATTCTTAAGAGAAAGAGAACATGTTTTAGCTACTTGGAAAACTGGATCAGATCCAGAATTAGATTTAGATAAAGCTGTTGAATACTTAAAAAAAATCCCTGATGATTTAAATTTTGCCAAAAAATTAGAAAAGGCAAAAAAAGAAGGAAAACTTTTAGTTCAACCACGTGCTGGTGTTCCCGTTTTAGAGGAACATATAAAATTATTACAATATTTAGAAAAAAGTGGAGCTGATTTTTTACCTTCAACAATTGATAGTTACACAAGACAAAATCGTTATTTAGAAGCTGAACACGGAATAGAAGAATCAGAAACTCAACATCGTGCAATGTTAAATGGTTTTCCAGCTGTAAATCATGGTGTAATGAAATGTCGAAAAGTGCGCGAAAGCGTTAATGTACCTTTACAAGCAAGACATGGAACTCCTGATTCACGTTTATTAGCGGAAGTTATTCATGCTGCAGGATGGACATCAAATGAAGGTGGCGCAATATCTTATAATATTCCATATGCAAAGAGTGTTTCAGTTGAAGATACAATTAGATATTGGCAATATTGTGATAGATTAGTTGGTTGGTATGAAGAACATGGTGTTTCAATTAATCGTGAACCATTTGGTCCACTTACTGGTACTTTAGTTCCACCATGTGTTTCTAATACTGTTGGAATTATAGAAGCATTACTTGCTGCTGAACAAGGTGTAAAGAGTATTACAGTAGGATACGGAATGGGCGGAAATATTGTTCAAGACGTAGCTGCGATTAAAACATTAGAAGAACAAACAAATGAATATTTAAAACGCTTTGGCTATAATGATGTATGTGTTACAACTGTATTTCATCAATGGATGGGAGGATTCCCTGCAGATGAGTCAGAAGCATTGGCATTAATTTCATTAAGTTCAGTTGTTGGTGCATTATCAGGGGCTACAAAAATGATTAATAAGACACCACATGAATCAATTGGTATACCAACTAAAGAAGCAAATGGTATTGGTATTAAAGCATCAAAATTTGTTGTTAGATTATTACAAGATCAAAAATTCCCAGAATGTGAAAAATTAACAAATGAAATGGCACAAATTAGAAAAGAAGTAGATTCACTTATGGATTGCGTTTTCAAACTTGGTGATGGTGATCTTGCAGTGGGTACTGTAAAAGCATTTGAACAAGGAGTTATTGATATTCCGTTTGCACCAAGTAAATTTAATGCAGGAAGAATTTTACCAGCTCGTGATAATGAAGGTAATATTCGTATTTTAGAATTTGGATCACTTGGCTTAACTGATGAAATTAAAGAATTCCATCGTCAAAAAATTGCTGAAAGAGCAGCTGCAGAAGGACGTCCAGTCTCTTTCCAATTAACAATTGATGATATTTATGCTGTTAGCCAAGGAACACTTGTTGGACGACCTATTAAATAATTAGTTAAAATAATAACATAACATTATAAGGAGAAAATTATGAAAATTAAAAATGTTTTATTAACTAAATCATATACAGGATTTTATTTTGACGACCAAAGAGCAATAAAAAAAGGCGCAACACAAGATGGATTTTTCTATGAAGGTGAACCAGTAACTTCTGGATTTACTTCAGTTCGTCAAAGTGGTGAAGCAATTTCTATTCAATTAGTTTTAGAAGACGGAACAGTTGGATACGGAGATTGTTGTGCAGTTCAATATTCTGGCTGTGGAGGACGTGATCCTTTATTCTTAGCTGATGAATTTATTCCTTTTATTCAAAAAGAAATTGTTCCAATGTTAATTGGTGAAGATATCGATCAATTCCGTCCTTTAGCTGAAAAATATGATCGTTTAGTTATTGGTGGTAAAAAATTACATACAGCGGTTAGATATGGTTTAACTCAAGCATTATTAAATGCAACTGCAAATCGTTATCATGTTACAATGGCCGAAATAATTCGTAAAGAATATCATATTTCTGATAACTATTATAAACCAATTGCTATTTTTGCTCAAAGTGGTGATGATCGTTATATGAATGTTGACAAAATGATTATTAAAGAAGCAGATGTTTTACCACATGCATTAATTAATAATGTGGAAACAAAACTTGGAAAAAATGGTGAAATATTATTAGAATACGTTCATTGGTTAAAAAATCGTATCATTGAAAAGAGAGTTCATAAAGATTATTCACCAGTATTTCATATAGATGTATATGGTACAATTGGAATTGCATTTAATAATGATGTTGAAAAAATGGTTGATTATTTATTAACATTAGAAGAAGCTGCAAAACCTTTTGCAATTAGAATTGAAGGACCAGTAGATGCAGGAAATCGTGAAGATACAATGCAAGCATTAAAAGCTATAACAAAGAGATTAGAAGAAAAAGGTAGCAAATTAGAAATTGTTGCAGATGAATGGTGTAATACATTAGAAGATATCATTTATTTCGCAGATAATAAAGCCGGACATATGCTTCAAATTAAAACTCCAGACCTTGGTGGTGTAAATAATGTTGCAGAAGCAATCATTTATTGCAATAAAAAAGGAATTGGAAGCTATTGCGGTGGAACATGTAATGAAACAAATATTTCTGCTCAAACAACAACAAATATTGGAATCGCTTGTGGTGCTGTTCAATGCTTAGCAAAACCAGGTATGTCTGTTGATGATGGTTATATGATAGTAAGAAATGAAATGAATCGAGTAATTGCAAGTGCAAATTCTCGTTATAATGAATAGAGGGAAAAAATGAAAATAGGTGTAGCTGGAAGTTTAGAATCTAATGATGCATTAATCACTGTAAAAGAAGCAGATGAATTAAAAATAATTATTAAGAGTATCGTTTTTGATTTTTTTGGCGAACAGATTGAAAAAGTAATCCGTGATACACTAAATGAATTAAATATAAATAATATTGAAGTTGAATGCAATGATAAAGGTGCTTTAGATTATACAATAAAATCTAGACTTTGTACTGCAATTCAAAGAATGAGAGATGTCAATGCGTAGAAGTTTGTTATTTATGTCTGGAAATAATCCATCAATGTTACAAAATTCAGACGTTTATCAATGTGATTCAGTTATTTATGATTTAGAAGATGCTGTTAGCGTTACTGAAAAAGATAGCGCAAGAATATTAGTAAAAAATTTTCTTGAAAATAGAATTACATCAACAAAACAAGAAATAGTTGTCAGAATTAACGGGTTTGATACTGATTATTATATGTTAGATTTAGATTATATTGTTAGTGATTTTATTGATACTATAATGTTACCTAAAGCATCTTATGAAGATATTGTAAGATTGGATAGTATTTTAACTAAATTAGAAAATACACGCAAAATGAAAAAGAAAATTAATATTATTCCAATAATTGAACTTACAAAATCGGTAATTGATGTTGAAAAAATTGCGACTGGTCCAAGAGTTAATGGAATTTTATTAGGCGCAGAAGACTTATGTAGTGATTTAGAAGTTCAAAGAACAAAAATTGGGGATGAAATATTATATTCAAGATCAAAAGTTGCAATTGCTTGTAAAGCATTAAAAATAGATGCTATTGATACTCCTTTTACTGACATTAACGATTCAATAGGTCTTGAAAAAGATACTTTACGAGCAATGGGACTTGGGATGAATGCGAAAGCAGCAATTCATCCTAAACAAATCAATACAATTAATCAGATATTTACTCCATCAAAATCACAAATTTTATGGTCATTAAAAGTATTAAAGGCAACCGCAGAAGCAAAAAAACAAGGACTAGGTGTCTTTAGTCTAGATTCAAAAATGATTGATAAACCGATTATTGAACGTGCAGAAAAAGTTGTAAAAAAAGCAATTTTATGTGGTGTCATAAGTGAGGAAGAATTAAATGACTAAAAGTGAAATAATAAGATCAAAGAAAGAATTTGTTTCAAGTTCAGATTACAAAAATTATAAACGAAAATTAATTAGTAAAAAAACTACAAGTGATAGTTTTGAAACATTAAATTCAATTTCAGATTTATTTGAAAAATTAAATATTAAAGATGGAATGACTTTATCATTTCATCATCATTTAAGAAATGGTGATTATGTTCTTAATATGGTTGCGGAAGAAATCAAACGCCGCAATTTAAAGAATATTCATATTTGCCCTTCGTCAATTTTTCCAAATAATGCTTGTTTGGTTGATTTAATTGAAAATGGTAATATTGTTGACATTGATACAAATTATATTAATGGACCAGTTGGAGATGCAATAAATCAAGGGAAATTAAAAGGAATGCTTGTAATGCATACCCATGGTGGACGTGCAAGAGCAATTGAAAGCGGAGAAATAAAAATTGATGTCGCAATTTTAGCTTGTCCAACTGTTGATTTAAAAGGAAATGGAACTGGTTCTATTGGTAAAAGTGCTTGTGGCACACTTGGATATGCAATTAGTGATTTAGAATATGCGAATAAAGTTGTTTTAGTTACCGATAATATCGTTGATAATTTACCAGAATATGATTTAGATGGTAAATATGTTGATTATGTTTTAAAAATAGATAGCATCGGTAATTCTGAAAAAATTGTATCAGGAACTACGAAAATAACAAAAGATCCTTTAGGATTAAAAATTGCTAGTGATACTGCCCAATTAATTGATGAATTAGGCTTAATTAAAGATGGAATGTCAATGCAAACAGGTGCTGGTGGAACTTCATTAGCTGTTGCAGATTCTATAAAAAACATAATGATCAAGAAAAATGTTAAAGGAAGTTTTGCATCAGGAGGTATTACAGGTTATTTTGTACAAATGTTAGAAGAAAATTTATTTGATCACTTAATGGATGTACAATGCTTTGATTTAGATGCAGTCAGATCATATGAAAAAAATAAAAATCATTACCAAATGTCTGCATCAAAATATGCAAATCCGTATGAAGATGATGTTGTAGCAAATAAGTTAGATTTTGTTATTCTTGGTGCAACAGAAATTGATTTAGATTTTAATGTAAATGTAACAACAGATTCTTATGGTAGAATTATGGGAGGTAGTGGAGGACATTCAGATACTGCCAATGGAGCTGATGTTACGATTATAACTACTAATTTAATTAAGGCGAGAATGCCAATAATTAAAGAACATGTTACAACAATTACAACACCTGGTGAAGATATTGATGTTATTGTTACCGAAAGAGGTATTGCAATAAATCCAAAAAGAACTGACTTAATAGATAAACTAGCAAATTCAAAATTGAATATTATGACAATTGAAGAATTATATAAATTAAGTCATTTAATCACAGGTAATCCTAAAAAATTAGTTCGCAGTGATGAAATTGTAGGAATTGTTGAATATAGAGATGGGACTATTATAGATTATA
>CAZPFZ010000108.1:0-5842 GCA_964585955.1 uncultured Acidiphilium sp. | reverse complement strand
GTAAAATTCATGTTTTTTAAATCATTGCTATTTATTTTTATAGCAAATTCATTGCAATCAAGCTCTTCGGGTAAAAATTTTTTTGACAGGCTGATTAAAGTTACATACTCGCCATTCACTTCGTTTAAGGCAATATCCCCTTCTTTAGATTCTTCAAAAGCGAATGATTCGGGGGCTTCATCAAAAAAACAATCATTAAAATCGGTATATGCATCAGGTTTCGTGCCACAATAGCGAATAATTGCTTTAATCCTTTTAAAACTAAAAGACGGGGCATCTATAAAAATATACAAATATCCTTTGTCTGGTAAATTATCTAAATTAAATTTGCTTAAATCGATTTGAGCAAGGAAAAATTCGTTAGGAGAAAAAACATCTTGTTGTAACCATTCGTCGGGCAAAAAAGCTTCGCCCCAAATTTTACTTTCTTCTATAGAGGAGCAATTAATTGATTTTACTTTCATCCACAGCACCTTTGATTTTTTTGTAGAATTTATCGCGAGAAAAATCTCTTTCTTTAGTATATTCGCCACCGAAACTTTCAATAGCTAATTGTAGTTCTTTAAAGGCTAAATAATCTATATTTTCATCTTCAATTAGTTGTAGTAATTGTGGCAAAATTTGTTCGTCATTATACTTTGTTATATACGAAAGGAATAACGGAATATCATTTTTATGAGAAAAAAGTTCATTCGTTAAAATAGTTAAAATTCTATCGTCGTGTTTGCAGTTTGACAAAATTTCCAATAAATAAAGTTTATCGTTTTCAACGGCAGAACTATATTCTTTTAATGCACGTTCTTTTGCGAAATCGGCATTATTCGATAAAGATTCACACAACATTTCTTTCATATCTTCACAAGTATCATTTGAGAACATTAACTCAAAATATTTATCAAAAGCCACTGTGCTGTTTTTATCGTTTAAAATATTTATACAGTATGAAACGAGCTCTTCGTCGTATTCGTTACTAATAAAACGTACCAGGTATTTTTCGCAATCGCTTGATATTAAGGCTTTACATAAAAAATCTGAAACGCTTACGCTTTGCTCTATATGTTGCTCTAATAGATCGCATAATTGTTTCCCACTTAAACCATTGTAATACGTTTCCGGCGTGAGGTTATCTAATTCAGATAATTTTGTGTGTCCGAATTTTTCATATAAATTGCAAATTTTATTTTCCCATTCTTCTTCAGAAAATTTACCTTTGTTTTGCTGAATATATTCAGTGATAAACTGATCAAAAATTGAATCAATATCTATAACTTTTTGTTTCATAAGAACTCCTATAATTTACATTGTGACTGCAATATAAGTCTTTTTGCTTTATTTTCGGTTGTACCGACATACGAACATAACTCTTTGTCGGAAAACAATTTTAAAGAATTAATTTTTGATTGAAGGATAATTGCGCCCTCTATGGCTGATATATTCTTTGTTGCTACTATATTTCCGTTTTGCAATAATTTATAATATAAATCGTAAGCACTCACTTTTAATTTAAACAATTCCTTGGGATCTGCAATAATTGCTATTTGCCCAAAGGCAAAGGCATATGCTTTAAAAAAAGCGTCACCATTTATTTCTGTAAACTCTACATGTTCAAATTGTATTCTGCTATATATGTTATTAAGAACTACGCCTGTAAGCTTATCGTTACGCATAAGCACAAGCCTTGAAATAATAAGCGCTTTAGAGTCATTTTCAATATGGGGATTTATAAGTAATTGCTTATAATATTTTTGGGCATTTTCATTGTTAAGAAAAAAAACAGATTCGAGCGCTATAGATTGCAATGTAGTATCATCTGTAGCAAAACATATGTCAGCATATTGAAAGAACTCTTTTTCATTTACTTGCTTTGTCTTTTTTATTTGTTTTTGAAATTCTAACCCTCTTGTTTCAAGATTATCATACTCAGATGGGGGTATTTTTGTTGAAAAATCCAATGAAGCGCCATGATTGCTTCGGGTTGCTTTATTAAGGCAATATTTTGCATAAGGATCGTTTGTGATTTTATAATAACTTAAAAAATATTCAGAGGCTAAATCATACAGTCCGATATTAAAAGCAGCAGAGCCCAAATATATTTTTAACGCCGTTGAATGTGGTAAAAGAGCGTATACTTTTTTTGCAAATTCAAAATTTTCTTTGTGTAATTCTAATTGATAAAACACCATAAAAAATTTTGTTAGTTGATTAAAGTCTGCGCAATCCTTTTGTAAGAGTTCGTTATATGCTTGCTCTGATTTTTCACTATCACCTAAAACAGTATATAGCGGAAATAGATTGTTTAAGGCGAAAGCCCTAAATTCTTCTTCTTTACCACCCTCTTCGTAAGCGTTCGCTGCATTTTTAAAATCTAGATCTAATAAATAAAAAGCTCCTACAGTTATACGTGATTCACAATATAAAGGATTGTCTGGTTCTATGCTTAAAAGATTGCTAATGGATTGTTTTGTTTCTTGACCAAACATCGTCCTTGCTTGTGTTATAATATAGTTAGCTTCTTTTTCTTTTTCATCAAACAAAGAAATGCTAAAATGGCGCAAATTAAGGTCTTCTTCAATTTCGCCAAAGAGTTCCTCCATATAGTCGTCAAACGGCAATTCTTCGTTATTTTTATCCTTAAGTTGTTGATTATAATAATATGAGGCAATTAAAGAATTTCCACTTAAATAATAATTTCCACCTAAGCCGTTATAGCATTCGGCAAAATTTTTTTTGGGAACGCAGTTTAAATATTTAAACCAATATTTAATGCTTTCGTTATACATTTGCTCTTCTGTATATAAATCGGCTATTGTGCGATATAATAAGGGAGTGTGATTTCCCGTTTGTTCCACATGAAGATATGATTCTATCGCCCCATCAATATCATCTTTTTCTAAACAATCCTCAGCTATATCTTCATATATTTTTTCGTTGGCTTTAAAAAGAATTATATTGTCGGGAACGGGTTTATCTCGTTTTGCCATTGTGTCTTAATTTCCTTTGTTAATTAAAAATAATCTATCAACATCTTCTTGGGTATAAACATAAGTTTTATTACAAAAATGACATTTTATCTCAACTTTGCCTACTTGTTTGATAGTTTCACAAAGTTCGCTGTAGCCTAAAGTAATTAAAATACTATCTATGTAATCGCGTGAACAAGTACAATTATATTTAGGTATAAATGATTCATACAAAAAGTCAGGGAAATTTTGAGTAATAAAATCACCAAGCCCTTTTTTATTTATCAATGATGTATCGTTGTTTTGGTCTATAAAGTTCAATACTTTTTGTAATGTATCTCTATCTATATCGGGCATAAGCTGAAATACTAGGCCTGTAGCTGATATGCATTTGTTGCTTTGAATAACAACCGACAATTGCATAAAAGTCGGTTGTTGTTCAGAATAACTGTAATAGCGAGCAAAATCTTCCGCAATATCATTGCCTGTTATTTCGCAACTTCCCGTGTATGGTTCTTTTAAACCCATACTTTTTAATACCGTCATTCTACCATGACCAATGCAAGCATCTTCAGTCAATTTTTCTTGATTTATTGTGGATAATTCGCATTGCGGATTATCCATATAACCGCGTATATTTAAATTTGAGTCTCCTGCAATTACTATTGTACCGCTTGGTCCGTCTCCTGATATTGTAACGGATATTTTGTCCTCTTCGCTTTTTAAAGTTGCCGACATAAAAGCGACAGCCATCAAAGTTTTTCCAAAACATTTAGCTGCAACAGTTGAGAAGTTGTGAGTTTTTATCGCCGTGTTTACCATTTGTGTTGCATCAATAACAGTAAGCGAAATTTTATTATCGAATACAACACCTTTTAATAATTGATCCATATTATTTTTTTATAGCCGTAATATTAATTCTTTCTGATTGTTTAGTTAAAGTCTCCCCGAGATTGCCCTCCACCGAAACGACATCAAAGAAGTTGGTGGTTAAAAGTTTGGTGATGTTTTCTGGGGTATGTATGTATTCTACAGCAGAACACTCTTTTTTAATATAGTGGTTGCCGTCTTTTGTAAAAACAGAAAGATCCATTTCAACCCTATCTTGTATTAATTTGTTAAACCAAATATACGAATAATCTTCTTCATCTTCGCAAAAGGTTTCGTTACCGATTAATTTAGTTAATTTGTACGGTGACGAAATATCAAAATGGAGAACGCCACCCCTTTTTAAACATTTATTAAAACTTTTAAAGGCACTGTTTAATTTGTGCGGAGGTAGATAATTTATTCCATCATTAATTACTGTAATAAAATCATTCTTTTCAAAAGAACGGAGCGTCGAAATATCACCTTTTAAGAAGGTAACTGATAATCCCTCTTTGCGGCATTCAGTTATTGCGCTGTTTAGCATTTCTTCAGATATATCCACCCCGATAACGTTGTAGCCCGCTTTTTTTATAGCGCGAGTAAAAAAGCCACTACCGCACGCGGCGTCTATACCGGTCTTTCCATTTGTATAACTTTTTATCTTATTTAAAATATACTGCGCCCACTTATAATAGTAGTCGCAGTTATTTTTCATAGAATATTCATAAAATTCCGATATAACGGAAAAAAGTTGAAATGTTTGCATTTTATTAATCAACCTTTTCTTCTTGTTTTTCAGACATTTCGATATTGCTTTCCGATTTTTCTGTTAAAGTTGTATTTTCAAGCATTTCGTTAACGTAGTCGTCGCTATCTTTACGCATTGCAGCTTTACTTTCTTCAAGTTTGCGCAAATCTTCCCTTGAAAAGTTTTGTGGCAAAGCAGCAATTTCTATATCGTAATCGGTTATAGGTTTTATGGGTTTTTTGCCCAAAGTTGAACGTTCGAAAGAAAAATCGTATTCTTCTTCTTGTTGCTGTTTTGAATAGATGCCCCTATTTTTAACTGCACCGGGAACTTTATCGTTAATAAATTTATCAAAAGACCATTGTGAATAGTTAGTCCATACCAATGCCGCACCAGATAAACCGAGTATAATAAACAATACCATTCCGAGGCACATGCCAAGCGTGCCTAACATCATAAGAATCACAGGCAACAAGGCAAATGCTGCAAAAAATAAGTTTATCGGCAATAAGGCAAGCGTCATGATAAACGAATTTTTTAAAAGAGCAAATGGCTTTAATTTATATGTAACGCCGAATGAAAGTGAAAACAAATACATTATTGAAGAGAAAAAGAGTATAATATATCCTGCAATTTTCGATAACGTAAGCAACCAATTTTTATCGCCTAAAGCTACAATATAATCAGCATATGCTATTGTTGTTATTGTGAGGTACAAAATAAGAGTATAAATTAAAGTTGATAAAAAAACTGTTAAAAAATTCTTTTTTACACCCGACCAAAAATCACGTCCGACAAAAACACCTTCAGCCCATACCATATTACGCATAACATACATTCCGCCGGATATACCTATTGATGCGATAATGCCGGCTATGGGCAAATATATTAACGACTGTCTATTTGCCATAACGTAAATAGATTCGGTAAGGCCTGCCGATATGGGGACTGCAGGATAACCTATTCCTATATTAGACGAAAACGGCATATAGATTGCATAATATTGCACTTGTATATACCTTAAAAATATAATAAAAATAACAGGCAGAAAGAAGACCAACATTAACATGTTTAGTGAAAACATTTTTCCGAAATTATCACGTATTATTCCCCAACCAAGCTCCCAGCGGTTGCCTGGTAAAGTTGAGCGAGCGTACGTATCCGATCTTTCGGGTCCTTCTATCATTCTTGCTATAAAGCCTTTCTTTTTATTAGCCATAGTACTCCATATATGTAAAATTTAATACTATAATAATACTACATT
>CAZPFZ010000107.1:0-5878 GCA_964585955.1 uncultured Acidiphilium sp. | reverse complement strand
TGCTTACTTAATGCGGTTGCGAGCCTCATTCAGTTTAGCACATAGGAGTTTTTTTGTATACAATTTACAATGCTTGAAACTAAAGCTTTTTTGGCAACACCGGCATTGCCGGTGGTTTTTTCTCATAAAAGAGAGGACTTGATTTTGTTGTGCCAAGTCCTCTTTGTTTCCCACATCAGACCGACACTATAATACCGCTCTTTGGCTCATATACTGCCTCCTTATGATTTTTCATCATAACAGTAACAGATTTTAGTGCCGTTCGGTTAGTTAAACTGTTATTTAGTTCATCATTATTATACTTTACAAGGGTTAACCCTTATTTGGTGATTTTTTTCTTTTATAAATAAACAACAAAAATTGACTTTTTAATGCTTGACTTATTTTTTAATCTGATATAATATATTGTTATACAAAGTAATACTTTTAGCGATAAAAGGGAGTAGCCAATGCCCTTTGTTTGGGGCATTATTTTCTATCGTCATCACGGATAAGGCTAAAAACAAGCCCCCGGTAGAAAATATCTTACGATACGGCAAGACTTTTACAACCTACAAATGGTTGTAAGAGTCTTTTTTGTTGTTTACTAAATGTTTTAATGGTTATTTACCAAGACTAAAAAGAGCCACCCGTTAACAAAAACTACGCTTAAAATACAAAAAAAGCCTAAAATATGTTTGTACCGCTATAATATTTTGTAAAATAAAAAAGTTTAAGGAGTTAAAAAAATGAATTTCCACACCTTAAAAACGCAAGAGGTTCTTAACGAGCTTAATTGTACGCAAAACGGATTAAGTAACGACGAAGCCGCTATCCGTCTTGAACAAAACGGCAAAAACAAACTGCGCGAAAATAAGAAAACACCTATTATTGTGCGTTTTTTTCAACAAATGTTGGAGCCGATGACTATTATTTTAATAGTTGCGGCTGTAATTTCGGGCATAATTTCGGCTGTATATAACGAAACGCCGACCGATGTTTTTATTATACTTTTTGTTGTAATATTAAACGCCGTTTTGGGGGTTGTGCAAGAATCCAAAGCCGACAAAGCGCTTGATGCGTTAAAAGAAATGTCTGCGGCGACCTCCAAGGTGCTGCGCGACGGCAAACAGCAAACTGTAAAAAGCGAAAACATTGTTTGCGGCGATATAATTATTCTTGAAGCAGGCGACGCGGTACCCGCTGATGCGCGCCTTTTAGAAAGCAATTCGCTTAAATGCGAAGAATCGGCACTCACCGGTGAATCGCTGCCTGTTGATAAACAAACCAACGCGCTTAATTCTACCTCCGAAATACCTTTAGGCGATAGAACAAATATGATTTATTCCGGTAGCACAGTGGTTTACGGTAGAGGCAAAGCCGTTGTTACAGCAACGGGAATGAATACCGAAATGGGCAAAATTGCAGATGCTCTTGCTTCGGTTAAAGAAGAAAAAACACCCTTGCAACAAAAACTTACCCAACTTTCAAAAATACTAACCTTTCTTGTTATAGGCATATGCGTAGTTATTTTTGCTGTGGGCGTTATACGCGAATTGGCAGTTAACGGCACAAGCGACTTTGTCCTTTCCGAATTTTTAACAAATACAGTGTTAAATTCATTTATGGTAGCTGTTTCGCTTGCGGTTGCCGCTATACCGGAAGGCTTATCCACCGTGGTTACAATAGTTTTATCTCTAGGCGTAACAAAAATGTCTAAACGTTCGGCACTTATACGCAAGCTGACCGCCGTTGAAACGCTTGGTTGCACGCAAGTTATTTGTTCGGATAAAACAGGTACTCTTACACAAAACAAAATGACGGTAGTAGACGACTACACCTTTAATAAAAAGCTGCTTTGCACAGCTATGGCTTTATGTAACGACGCCGAAGCTGACGAAAAAGGCGATGCCGTTGGCGAGCCCACAGAATGTGCCCTTTTAAACTACGCAACGGCAAACAAACTCTACAAAAGCGAAATGTTAAAAAACATGCCGCGCATAGGCGAAATTCCCTTTGATTCGGGCAGAAAAATGATGACCACCGTGCATAACAACAACGGCAAATATTTAAGCTTTACTAAGGGTGCACCCGACGAATTGCTAAAAAGATGCACTAAAATACTAACACAAGAGGGCGAAAAACTACTAACCGACGATTTACGCAAGCAAATTTTGGATAACAACAAAGCAATGGCGGATAAAGCCTTGCGCGTGCTCGCGTGTGCTTATTTACAGCTTGAACAACAACCCGAAAGCTACGAAACAGATATTTTAGAAAATAATTTATGCTTTATAGGGCTATGCGGCATGATCGATCCCGTCCGTCCCGAAGTAAAACAAGCGATAATAGAATGTAAAGGCGCAGGCATACGCCCGATTATGATTACGGGCGACCATAAAGACACGGCAGTTGCCATTGCCAAAGAACTTGGAATAATTAAAAACGCATCCGAAGCCATAACGGGCGCCGAGCTCGACAAACTAAGCGACGAACAGTTTGAAAAAGCAATACAAAATATTTCCGTTTACGCAAGAGTGCAGCCTGAACATAAAACGCGCATTGTTACCGCTTGGAAAAAACGTGGTATGGTAACCGCAATGACGGGCGACGGCGTTAACGACGCACCCTCAATAAAAACCGCCGATATAGGCATAGGCATGGGAATAACGGGCACGGACGTAACAAAAAACGTTGCCGATATGGTTCTTGCCGACGATAATTTTGCCACTATTATTTACGCTGTTGAAGAAGGCAGAAGAATTTATTCTAACATTCGCAAAGCCGTTCAGTTCTTGCTTGCCTCAAACATGAGCGAAGTTATTACCGTTTTTACAGCCGAACTTTTAGGCGTAACCGTGTTAAAAGCACCGCATTTGCTTTGGATTAACCTTATAACCGACTGTTTCCCTGCATTGGCATTGGGTATAGAACCTGCCGAAAATAACATAATGAAACAAAAACCGCGTGACGGCAAGGACGGAATTTTTTCTAACGGTGCAGGAATAGATACCCTTTACCAAGGCATACTTATTGCCGCTTTAACGCTCATAGCTTACTTTTTAGGCACAACCGTTTTATTCGACCCCGCTTGCGGCACGCGCGAGATGCAAGGCACAACGATGGCATTTTTAACAATGTCTATGGCGGAAATCTTTCATTCTTACAATATGCGTTCGCAAAGAGCAAGTCTTTTTACCCTTAAAAAGCACAATTGGTTCTTATTTGGCGCTATGGCGACTTCGCTTGTGCTTACCGCTTTAATAATAGAAGTCCCATTTTTAGCCACACTGTTTGACTTTGCTAAAATTGATTTTGCTGAGTATTTAATCGGCCTTGCACTTGCAGTTTCGGTCATACCTATTGTAGAAGTCGTAAAACTCATTCAGCGCAGTATAGCAAACAAAAAAGCCAAAAAAGTCAATAGTAGCCGATAATCGACCTATAGCCGCAGTTTTTAAATAATTGTAGTGCAAATATTTAAAGTTTTAACGTTAAAGCTTTAAAACTTTTTATGGTTTTTAGGTGTATTGCGACTTACTACTTAATTGATGTTGCAGCTTTTTACTTAATTATATATTAAGGTTGCAGTTTATAGTAAAAACTTGATACGATAAAAACAGCCCCTACTTTACCTACGGTAATGCTAAGGCGGCTGTTTTTGTTTGGTTAATTTTTAAAGCATAATATATGTTAATTAAAAATTCAAACAATCGATTTTTAAAAATTATACGGGTGTTATGCTGTGTTTTTTATTGTTAGCATCCTATTGGGCGCAATCATTTTTTAAAAAAATAGGGAAGTTGACCTTCCGAAAGGTTAAAAATAAGCCTTTTGACTCCGCCAAAACAAGCCAAAAAGGACAAAAAACAAGAAAATTAAAAATTTTTTTAAAAAAATTGTATTTTTTTTATAAACACCCTTGATAAATTTTATATTTTATATTATAATGTAAAAGGTGTATTCAGCCGCAGTGTACCCGCCGCAAGGCAAAAAAATACTGACGGCTTAATGAAACATAAATAATTTGATGTAAAGGACGGAAAACAATATGAGTGAAAGGGCTGAAAAAATCAGAAATATCGCTTTAATCGGACACAGCGGCGAGGGTAAAACAACTTTAGCCGAAGCAATTTTATACAATGCCAAAGCCATTGACAGACAAGGCAGAGTAGACGACGGGAACAGCACGATGGACTTTGATCCCGAAGAAATAGCTAAAAAGACATCTATTTCTTTAGCTGTTGCAAACTGCGAATACAAAGGTTATAAATTTAACCTTTTAGACGTTCCCGGATTTTTCGATTTTGAAGGCGAAATGGTTGAAGCTCTTTCCGCTGCAGACAGCGCGGTTATAGTTACGGGCGGTTCAGGCTCTTTAACCGTAGGAACGGAAAAAGCTTTGGATTATTGCTTCGAACACAAAATCCCCGCATTGATTTTTATTACGGGACTTGATAAAGACAATTCTTCTTACACACAAACTGTAGAAGCAATAAAGGCAAAATATAATACAAAAATTTGTCAAATGTTCGTTCCCCACCTCGAAAAAGAAAAATTTGCCGGTTGGGTAAGCGTTCTCGATAAAAAAGGATATAACTTAGACGGTGTAGAAACACCTGCTATATTCGACGCACACGCTGACGAATACGAAGCCGTAAAAGGCGCCGTAAGCGAATCCGCAGCGGAAAACGATGAAGTACTTTTAGATAAATTCTTCGGCGGCGAAGAACTTACCGGCGAAGAACTCGCAATGGGCTTACAAAAAGGTATAGTTGCGGGCTCTACCGTTCCCGTTTTTGGCGGAAGCGGTGCTGCAAACAAGGCAGTTATCAACTTAATGGAAAGAATTATCTCCATGTTACCCTCTCCCGCTTACGGCGACGGTGCTATGGCTGAAGATGAAAACGGCGAACCCGTAATTTTAAAATGCGACGACGGCAAACCCGTTGTTTTAAGAGTATTTAAAACGACTGTTGACCCCTTTGTTGGCAGACTTAATATATTTAAGGTTATACAAGGAACTTTAAAATCCGGTCTTACCTTAACAAACGTAACAAAGGGCAATACCGAAAAGATCAGCTCGCTTTACTTCCTTAAGGGCAAAAAACAAGAACCTACCGACAGCGTTGTTGCAGGCGATATAGGCGCTCTTGCAAAACTTTCAGACGTTACCACCGGTGATACCCTTTGCGAAGCTGCAAAATACACATTCCCCGCAATGCAAATTCCCGCCCCTGTATATTCTATGGCTGTTTATGCCGCTAAAAAGGGCGACGAAGACAAAATATTTGCAGGACTTTCTAAATTAAAAGACGAAGATATTTCGTTTACGGTAAGTAAAAATGCCGAAACAAACGAAATGCTTTTATCGGGCATAGGCGAAACTCAGCTTTCTATACTTTGCAAAAAACTTAAAAATAAGTTCAATTGCGAAGCTATGCTTAAAGAACCTAAGATTGCTTACAGAGAAACCGTTCGTAAATCAGCCGAAGCTGAAGGAAAACATAAAAAACAATCAGGCGGCGCAGGTCAGTTTGGTGTATGTAACGTAAGATTTGAACCGGGCGCAGAAGACGGCGTTTACGAATTTGTTGACGCAGTTGTTGGCGGTGCAGTTCCCCGTCAGTTTATCCCCGCAGTAGATAAAGGTTTGCGTGAGGCTATTAAAACAGGCGTTCTTGCAGGTTACCCCATGGTTAACCTTAAATGTACTTTATTCGACGGCAAATATCACCCTGTTGACAGTAAAGAAATAGCTTTCGTAACAGCAGCAAAACTTGCTTTTGCTGAAGGTGTTGCAAACGCCGCTCCTTGCATTTTGGAACCTGTTATGCATGTTGACATAACCATTCCGAGCGATTACCTCGGCGACGTTATGGGTGACATGAATAAACGC
>CAZPFZ010000106.1:0-5885 GCA_964585955.1 uncultured Acidiphilium sp. | reverse complement strand
CTACTTGACAAATAAATAAAAATCATATATTTTTTAATATAAGGTCGAGTTAATCGGAGCAGTTATATGAAAGAAAAAAGAGAAAAAAGGTTAAATAGCGAATTTCAGCGCGAAATTTATGCCATTTTAACAAATAAAGTAAAAGATGCAAGGCTTACCGAAATGTTTACTATTACCTCGGTAGAAATCACAACCGATTTAAAACAGGCAAAGGTATATATAAGCATATTTTCCGGTGGCGAACAAGCTAAAAAAGATACATTTGAGGCAATTCAGGGTGCCGCCGGCTTTGTAAGAAAAGAATTATCTTCGGCAATGCATATACGCACCGTGCCTGAATTTACATTCCTTTTGGATACTCAAGCAGAGTATGGTGAAAAGATCGATAGAATATTAAACGAAATTAAACAAAAAGAAGATTGGCACGATTAACATCGCGCTAAAACGTTATTAAAACGTGATAAATAAAATGAAAAGTTTAAGTCAAATAGCAAAAATGCTTACCCAAAGCGCATCGGTGCTTATTTTTTGTCATATTCACCCGGACGGCGATACGGTAGGCAGTGCATGCGCGCTACTGTATGCGCTAAAAAAACTTAATAAAGATTGCGATATCGTTTGCGATGGTTGTATTCCGTTCTCTTTTTGCGAACTCTTTAAGGACATAACTTTTTTAAAGCCGGAGCAGGTTAGAAAAAAATACGATACTGCCGTTGCTGTTGATGTTTCTAACGACAGATTGCTCGGTTCAGCGTGGGGAATATACAACGCGTGCGAGCTGAAAATGTGCATCGATCACCATATATCTAATTCAAGGTACACCGATAATTGTTATATAGAAAATCTTTCGGCGGCAACAATTGTTATTTCAAAACTCATTAAGGAGCTTAATGTCGAGTTTGATAAAGATATTGCCGAAGCCGTGTTGTTGGGAATAATTACCGATACGGGCTGTTTTGCTCATACCGATAGCAGTGCGCTCAGCGTTGCTTCCGATATGATCAAGGCGGGCGCCGATTACGAGCGAATTGTTTATAACGGTTATTTTAAAATGCCTAAAAGCAAATCGGATTTATTTTTGCAAGCGCAAACAAAAATGCGCTTTTATTTGAATGACGAGCTTGCAATAATAACGGTAACTCAGGCGGATTTAAAAAAACTTGGTTTAGGTAACGAGCAAACTGCAGGGTTTGTCGATTATCCGTTAAATATTAGCGGGGTAAAAGTTGCGGTATCACTACTTGAGGATAGAAAAGATTTGTATAAAATAAGTTTTCGCAGCCGCGGAGAGATTGATTCTAATATGATCGCTTCAGAATTCGGTGGTGGCGGGCATCGTCGCGCGGCAGGGGCGGTAATAAGCGGTCCTTACGAAGAAGTTATTGAGAAAATAGTGCGTGCGGTTTATATAAACATGTAAGCTTTGCTTATATTAGGTGATAATAATGAATGGTTTTTTAAATATATACAAGCCTAAGGGCGTAAGCTCGGCTCGGTGTTTAAGCAAGGTAAAAAAAATAATAAACTGCAAGTGTGGGCACTTGGGTACATTGGATCCGTTGGCTTCGGGGATATTGCCCGTTGCTATAGGACAAGCAGCAAGATTATTCGATTTGATGCTCGATAAAGAAAAAAAATATATTGCTGAGTTTACTTTCGGCTATCAAACAAATACGTTGGATTTAGAAGGTGAAGTAGATTTTTCAGGCGGCATAATTCCTACAAAACAGCAGATAATCGACATATTGCCCGACTTTTTAGGTAAAGTGGATCAAATTCCGCCTATGTTTTCGGCAAAGTGTGTTAGCGGCACAAAAAGTTATAAACTCGCGAGACAAGGCAAAACTGTTGACTTAAAACCCAAGACAGTTGAAATATTCGATATTAAATTATTAAAAGATAATTCGCCGTCTTTTATTTTTGAAATAACTTGCGGCGGCGGCACATACATACGCTCTATTTGCCGCGATATTGCACAAAAACTTTCTACTTTTGCCACAATGACCGCTTTAGAACGCGTTGCATGTGGATATTTCACAAAAGAAAACAGTATATCTGTTGAGCAGTTAGAAAATTTACCCATAGAAGAAATACTAATAAAAAGTGACGAAGTTTTATCTTACGAAAAGCTCGTACTTGAAAAAAGTAAGGCTATAAGGCTGTTAAACGGTCTTTACGATAATTACGATTACCCCGACGGAATGTATCGCATTTATTGCGAAGATGAATTTTGGGGCGTGGGGCACGTAACAAACGGAAAAATTGTTGTTAAGCCTTACGTAAGGGGCTAACAATATTAAAGCAGCAGTTTTGAATTAACTATAAACTTATAAAAAGTGGAGCTATAAGTCGATTAACGGCTATTTGGAGTTAAAACAAATAAGGTATAACCTTGATTTAATCGATTAGTATATAAACAATAAGGAGCAAATCGGGTTAAATGGAAATAACTCAATTTTTGCAAAAAACGTCTGAACCCGTGGTCGTTTGTCTTGGCGGATTCGATAGCGTTCATAAAGGACATAAAAGCATAATAAAAAAAGCATTAAAGTTAAAAAAAAGGTTTAATTGCAAGCTTGCTGTGATTACTATATCAGAAGAAGAAAACGGTGAAAGCGTTAAAGACGGCAAGGAGGTTTTTACCGTTGCCGAGCGAGCTAAAATTATGCGTTCTTTGCAAGTGGACGAACTGGTAAATTGCGTGTTTACAAAAGAATTTGCCAACAAATCTGCATTGGAATTTTTAAACGAACTATGCGATAATCGTGTTATACGGGCATTTGTGTGCGGGAAAGATTACCGTTTTGGGTGCGGAGGCTTAGGTGATACGGAGCTTCTTGAAAGGTATTGCCACAAAAGAGGAATACTTTTGCGTTTGGTAAAATTTAAAAAAGATTATTTAAACCGAAAAATATCCACCACAAAAATTAAACAATGTTTAACGCAAGGGGATATTGAGCAAGCCGAAAGATTTTTGGGTGGTAAATTCTTTGTAATGGGAACAGTTATACACGGCAGGGGCGAAGGTCATCAAATGGGCTTTCCTACGGCTAACATCATCCCCGAAAAAAATAAAATTGCTTTAAAAAACGGTGTGTATTATACAAAAATTTTGGTTGACGGAAAAAAATATAAGGCAATAACAAATTATGGACCTGCGCCAACGTTTGGTGTTGAAAAATTACTTATAGAATCACATATTTTAAATTTTAGCGGTGAGCTTTACGGCAAGCAAGTTACAATTTTTTTTGAAAGTTTTTTAAGACCGATTTATAAATTTAAAAACGAAGAAGAGTTAAAACAACAAATAAATAAAGATTTAGAGGCGATAATATGACTTTATTCGGACCGAGCGGTAATTCGGTTGCTTTTGCAGAGGCAGGCAATAAAACCACGGAGCAAAGCGCCGTATGGGTAAAACAAATGGGGCTTAATGCCTTTGAATATTCTTTTGGCAGAGGCATTTTAATGAGCGAAGAACGCGCTGTTTCTATAGCGCAAGCTTTTAAAAACAATAATATTGCAATAAGCGTGCATGCGCCGTATTATATAAATTTTGCCAATCACGATAGTGAAATGATTGAAAAATCTATAGATTATGTGTTAAAAAGTGCGCAAATGGTAAAACTTATGGGCGGTAACAGGGTTATATTTCACCCTGCAACGCAAGGCAAAGATACTCGTGGCGACGCTTTTGAAAGAACTAAACAAAATTTTTATAAGCTTACTCAAGCTATTTACAAAAACAATTTACAAGACGTAATTTTTTGTCCCGAAACAATGGGTAAACTTGCGCAAATTGGTACAATAGAAGAAATTTGTGACTTATGTTTAACCGACAAAGTGTATGTTCCTACTGTAGATTTTGGGCATGTAAACGCCCGCGAACAGGGCAGTTTAAAAACCGAAAACGATTATTTTGTTCGTTTGCAGTATATGCTTGAAAAATTAGGATACGAAAAAATGAAAAACTTTCATGTTCATTTTTCAAAAATAATGTATTCTAAAAAGGGCGAAATCAAGCATTTAAATTTTGATGATGAAGTTTACGGTCCGCAATTTCAACCGCTTGCGTATGTACTTTTAAAGTTGCGGTTAGAACCTGTTATTATTTGCGAATCTGCTGGCAACCAAGATAAAGACGCGCTTTTTATGAAGGAATATTACAATTCTATGGCGAGCACGCTAAAAATTTAACTGCATAAATATTTGCGAAAGTTGCAATGTTTGCAAAAGTAACTCTAATTAATTAAAAAAAATTAAAATTCGATAAAAAAACAAAAAATTCGACAAAAAAACTGTCGGTATTTTATTGAAATAACCAATCTTCGATTGTATACTAAAAGTAGCGGTAATAAGATAAAACAATCTTATGCCGAATAAATTTTTATTACAGTCGGGGGTAAAATGGACAGTAAAGAAGAACAGGTAAGTTTTTGTGCAACAATTTCTACAGACGACTTTATATTGCGCTTAATAGATATTTTTACCGAAGCGCGTATTGACTGCGAGGTCGTCGCAAACGATAAATTACGGCTATCTGACGAAAACAGTGTTTTTATAATTACGGTAAAAGCCTTGCAAAAGTAAATTAAAAAAATTAAGCTTGCCATTGTTTTATTAAAAGTGTATGAAAAAAATTAAAAACTTAAAAATGAACAAACAGGTAGCTTTTCGCGGCAAAGTAATGCTTATGCTTACACCTAAAAACAGCCACAAATTGTTTAAATTTGAAAACTTGGTTTTAGACCGTTTTGTAAAAGGTACAAACATAAAAGGCATTAAAAAAACTGAGGAGTTTTTTGTTAGCGAAAACGGCGAAAAACGCAGAATTTGCATTTATACCAGAGCCAAAGATTTTTTTCGCTACGCAAAAGAGGGAAATAACAAAACTGCTACAAAAAAAGATGATTCGCAAACAAAACTTTTGCAAACCAACCTTAAAAAACCGGCGGTTTTATGGATTCATGGCGGCGGTTATGCCATAGGCGTGCCCGAACAAGTTTTTCCGTTTATTAAACGTATGCTTTTTTCTGTCGATTGCGTTGTTGCTGTGCCCGAATATACTCGTTCAACGCAAAAGCCTTATCCACATGGTTTTAACGATTGTTATAATGCACTCTTGTGGCTTAAAGAAAACTGTGCTGTTCTTGGCGCATCTGACGATAAAATTTTTGTAGGCGGCGAATCAGCCGGCGGCGGATATTGTGCTGCGCTTTGTTTATATGCACGTGATAAAGGCGAGGTAAACATAGCTTTTCAAATGCCGCTTTATCCTATGTTAGACGATCGCCCCACACAAACCAATCAAAATAACAATGCTCCTTGTTGGGATAGCCGGCTCAACGATGATGCTTGGCGGCTGTATTTGGGCGATTTATACAACACTCCTAACGTTCCTTACTATGCGGCACCCGCACGCGCAACCGATTATTCAAATTTGCCACCTGCTTTAACATATGTCGGCGATATCGAACCATTCACCGCCGAAACAATAAACTATGTTAACAATTTGCAAAGTGCAGGCGTACAGGTTGCCTTTAAAATGTTTAAAGGGTGTTATCACGGTTTTGATATAGTTTGTTCGGACTCTATTGTCGGGCGCGAGGCTGCTGAGTTTTTTAAAGAAAATTTTATTTTTGCCGCAAAAAACTATTCGGCAAAACAACCTAAAAGTAAATAAAAAACATAGTAATTGCAAAGCGACTGTCGCAATTTTTTTAGCGGCAGTCCTTTTTGCTTTTGTTTGTAGTGCGCAAATATAAACATATGCGCCGTATTTATTTTGCCGTCAACCATAAAAGCAATAGGACAATTTGCTTTTGAAAAATGCCCGTTGGAAGAAATACGTTACCCTAAAGAATTGCAGTCAACAGAAAATATAT
>CAZPFZ010000105.1:0-5915 GCA_964585955.1 uncultured Acidiphilium sp. | reverse complement strand
ACAATATGAGTGTATAATTTGTTCGTTATTTAAAAATTCTTTCGGGGTTAACCTAAAAATGAATAAAAAGAATTTTATTTCCTTTCTGTATGTAATTATAGCAAGTTCTATTTCGGCGTTTGCGATATATTATTTTGTATATCCCGGATTTTTCCCACCGGTTGGATTGGATGGCGTTGCAACAATGCTTTCAATGATTTTTTTCCGTTCCTCCGATTACACTTCAATTTTTATTCTTGCCATTAACATCCCGTTAATTATTATAGCGTTTTTTTTCTTGGATAAACGTTTTACTATATTAACTCTTTTATGTATAGCGATAACCTCGGGATTGCTTGAACTGTTTAAAAGTATTCCAAATTTCCCGCAATACAACGATAACCCCGATAAATTGCTTGCCGCTATATTTTTAGGTGCGCTTTTAGGGGTTAGGACCGGCTTGCTTTTAAAGGCAGGGGCTTCTTCCGGCGGAGTTGATATTGTAGCCGGAATAATACAGCGTAAAAATCCTTACATAAATTTTGAAAGATATATTTCTCTTATATGTTATGCTATAATTTTGTGTTCGTTTTTTGTATATGATTTTAAAACCGAACCCGTTATGCTTTCATGTGTGCAAATGTTTGTGTTTGAAAAAGCTGCATCAGTCGTAATGCAAAATTTGCGTAACGCCGTTGAGTTTAAAATAATAACCGACGCGCCTGAAATGCTCAAAGAGGATATCTTATCTAACTTAAAGCATGGCGCAACAATAGTTGATAGCAAAGGTATGTATACAGGCAAGGGCAAATCAATAGTTTTTTGTGTTGTAAATACGCGGCAGGTCCCTGATTTTTTACGACTGCTTAAAAAATATGAAAATCTTTTCGTTTATTGCTCGGACGTAAGCAGTGTAAACGGAAACTTCCGTTGGCATAAAGAAGACATAGCAAAATAAGAAGGAACCAAAGAAAAATGGGTGAATCAACGACAAAAATCAACCTAAAAAGCTTATTGCTCGATATAGGTGCAAGTTTTCTTGCGGGGGTAATTGTTGCATTTGGGTTGCATATATTTTCAAAACAAAACAATTTTGTACCCGGAGGCATTACCGGGTTTGCATACATTTTGGCATCTGTGTTTAATGCGGATGAAGGGGTGTTGTTAACCTGTTTGAGTATTCCGCTTTTTGTTCTTGTTTTTATTTTTATAGATAAAAAGCTCGGTTTGATTTTATCATTCTACGTTATAGTGCAGTCGGGAACGATAACGCTTTTAAAAAATATTCATTTTTACCAATATAGTGTGGCGAACGGCGGTGAATTAATGTTTGCTGCCTTGGCAACGGGTGTTGTAACGGGAATAGGGTATGCCTTGCAGATAATGAGACACGGTGCCTCGGGAGGGACGTATGCAATTTCTGCATTAATAAAACATTGGTGCCCGGCAAGCAATATTGCGTGGGTTTCATTTGCTCTAGATAGCAGTGTGGTTGTGTTTGTCTTTATTCTTAATGCATTTGGCGAAACAACTGAAATTTCAAAGGCAATAAGCCTTTCTTTGTGTACGTTGATCAATTTATTTATTGCTGACGTGGTGGTTGATAAATGTTTGCAAGGAACCAAAGAGGGGTATAAATTTGAAATAATAACAGATGAACCTGAAAGTATTTCAACCGAAATAATGCAAGAGTTGCAACATGGCGTTACTGAGTTAAATGTGCACGGAATGTATACGCATCTTGAAAAATATATGATAGTGTGCATTATACGCAAAAGAGAGCTCTCAAAAATGATGCGTATTTTAAAAAAATATCCTAAATCGTTTTCAAGTTTTGCAAAGGTGAATGAAGTATTCGGTAAATTTAATAAATAAATCAAATAAAGTAAAAAAAGTCGTTTTATCTTTGGGTGGCTCCAAGGATAAAACGATTTTTTTAGTTATTGCTTTTAAAATTTTCAGCTGTTGTTGCATTTTTTATAGTGCCAACCGAAATATTGTCTTCTTGTCTGTTTTGCATGCTTTTAATAGGATGATCGGCTGTTTCAAAACGATAATCATGCTTATTTTGAGTGATATAATTTTTAATAATTGTATGAGAAGGATTTTCCGATATAGGATCGTTAAACATACCGTTATATGCAAAAAATCTATCACTGTCGTCAAGGTCATTTATATTCTTATAATCGGTAAGCTTGCTTGTGAATTGTGCTGTCGTTTTTAAAATTTTTCTAACATAATCAATATTTTCGTGTAGCGAAAGCGGTTCGGGAAATTCTCCGTTGCCAATAACTTCATCGTAATCCTTATTATCATATTTTTTTAATAACCTTCGAGCTTCGTGCAAATGCGAAAGTTCTATTTCAAAATATCGTTCCCATATTTTTTTAATTTTTTCATCAGTTTCGGTCATATAGTTTGACCAATAAAGGTAACATTCGGCGTATTCATGTAATAAAGTACATTCCACCAGATCGAAAGAGGCATCTATAAGAGAACCGTATTGAGTAACGTGTTCTTCTTCAACAAAGCATATTTCTTCGTAAAGTTTTCGGCCTTTGTCGTTTTTATATGTTGCTGCGACATTCATATAAAAATTCATTGTTTGTTGTTCGGCTGCGGTTATAATCATAGTGTTTAAAACAGTGTGAATATCACAAGTTTTTGCATCTATATTACGTTTTACATTATCAAAAGGGTGTCTGTGATGCGCAATAGTGGGGCGAGCCGGCATAATTTCGGTGTACTTACCTACAAGACGTTCTGCGTGTATGCCGTAATCTTCGTCTAAAAGATTTGCATATCGGTATAAATGATCAAAATCCTCGAGTAAGGCAAAATCCAAAGCCTTTTTTACATAAAAATTCTTTTCTTCACGTGCCATTCCCGCGGTTAAATCTACAGCCAACTGTTCGTATGTTATGGTGGTTTCAAGTGTACTTTCGTCGGGTGGCTTTAGGTGGGCAAGCTTTTGTTGTTGCTGTTTTTCTATAAAACGCGTCAGGGCAAGATCTCGTCTTAAATCGATATCGGAAATATGTCGCTGCATTTGGTGTGAATGCCAATTTGCTTCGTATTCGGCGCCGCATGCAAGTATAATACGAGTTTTTGTGTATGGATCTGTTTGATTTTTGTCGTAAGGCTCAGGGTAAAGTGAGTGTAGTTCAGCTAAATAGCTTTCGGGTTTTTCGGATTTTTCTTTAAATGGATTCATATATTTTTGCTCCTAAAAAAATATCTCAAATTTTTTCGATATGTTTATTGTTTCCATAATAATTTTTTTTATACTTTTTTTAATTTTATATGTAAAAAAGTTGACATAAACAGTAAAACTTGCTAAACTATAAAACAGTTGAACAATCACTCAACTGTTTACTATATTCAATTAAGGAGGCGTTGTATGAAGGACGTTCCCATTTGTGAAAACGATGCGCCGCATGGCGACATAATAGAGCAGGTAAAAAATAGTATGCCGGGTGATGATGCTTTGTACGATATGTCTGAGCTATTTAAAGTGTTTGGTGATAGTACTCGCACGGGTATTCTTGCCGCACTTATGCAAAGGCAATTATGTGTTTGTGATATTTGTAAAATACTTAATATGACAAAATCTGCAATATCGCACCAATTAAGAATTTTAAGGCAGACAAAGTTGGTGAAAAGCAGAAAGAAGGGCAAAGAGGTAATTTATGAGCTTGCTGATGATCATATAGTTAGCATAATGAATATGGCTTTAGACCACGTGAACGAATAACATATTATATAATAAGGAAGATATAAGAATGAATAAATCATACAGAGTAAAAGGATTAGATTGTCAAAATTGCGCAAACAAGCTTGCCGATAAGCTTGCAAAAATTGACGGAATAAATAAAGTAAGTATAGAATTTTTCTATGAAAAAATGCATCTTGATTTTATAGATGAAAAAAAAGATTATGTTTTAAGCGAAGTAAAACGTATATGCGCCGTAAACGAACCCGATATGAAAATTCTCGGACTTTGAGTAGTATATGAAAAAATTAAGTCAAAATAAAAAGCGCTTGGCTCGTATAATAATAACTGCTGTTTTATTTGCGGCTTTGCTTTTAATAGATCATTTTGTTAATCCAGTTTGGTATTTAAGATTGGTGTTGTATATTGCAGCATATTTGTTTATTTCTTACGATGTATTGCTGCGCGCTATAAAAAATATAGCGCACGGTGATATTTTTGACGAAAATTTTCTTATGTGTATTGCATCAATCGGTGCATTTGTAACAAGTGAATATTCCGAGGCTTTAGCTGTTATGCTATTTTATCAAGCGGGTGAGCTTTTTCAAAGCTATGCTGTTGGTAAATCGCGTAAAAATGTAGCTGAACTAATGGATATGTGCCCTGAGTCAGCCACTGTTTTGCGTGACGGTATTTTATCCGAAGTGTATCCGGACGAGATAGAAATAGGCGAAACCATTGTTGTAAAAGCCGGTGAAAAAATAGCGATTGATGGTATTATAGAAAAAGGAGCTTGTTCGCTTAATATGATGGCTTTAACTGGTGAGAGCCTACCTGTTGATGTTAAAGAAGGCGATGTTGTGCTTAGCGGTTCTATAAACACAAATGGTGTTATACATGTAAAAACGCAAAAGCAGTTTGCTGATTCAACTGTTTCTAAAATTCTCGACATGGTTGAAAATGCTTCCTCTAAAAAGGCTAAAGCAGAAAATTTTATTACTAAATTTGCGCGTTGGTACACACCTGCTGTTTGTTTAATCGCTATTGTTTACGGTGTGATTGCGTCGCTTATAACAAAAAATGTTTCAACGAGCATTTATAATGCTCTATCGTTTTTAGTAATTAGTTGTCCTTGTGCGCTGGTAATAAGCGTTCCTATGGGGTTTTTTGGCGGAATAGGCAGTGCGTCGCGTAACGGCATTTTGGTTAAAGGTGGTAATTATTTAGAGCTTTTAAGTGATGCAAATCTTTTTGTTTTTGATAAAACGGGAACTCTTACAAAAGGTAATTTTTCCGTTATAAAGGTTATTGCCTGTGATGGCGATAAAAACACATTGTTACAATTAGCAGCTTCGGCTGAAAGCGGTTCTAATCATCCTATTGCAAAATGTATTTGCGAGGCTTGCGACGAATATGAGCAAGATTATATTGTTACAGAAATTGCGGGCAAGGGTGTAAAAGCCGAAAAAAACGGTAACACTGTAATAGTTGGTAACGCTGCGATGTTAGAAGAATTTGGTGTTAGTTTTGAACGTGTAAATGAGGTTGGCAGCATAGAATATGTAGCGCTTAACAATAAATACATAGGTGCAATTGTTGTTGCCGATACATTAAAAGCAGATACAGTTGAAGCAATAGCACAGCTAAAAAAATCGGGCAGTAAGTGTATGATGCTTACCGGTGATAATATAGTCAACGCGAAAAAAATTGCCAACGATTGTGGAATAGATGACTATAAGGGAGGATTACTTCCTGCCGATAAAGTAGCCGAAGTTGAAAAAATCTTAAACGAAAAAAAGGATAAAGAAGTTGTTTGTTTCGTTGGCGACGGCATAAACGATGCTCCCGTAATAATGCGTGCCGATGTAGGCGTTGCAATGGGGGCGCTTGGTAGCGATAGCGCTATTGAAGCAGCAGATGTTGTGCTAATGAAAGACGATTTAACATCGTTGGTTAAAGCTAAAAAGATTGCTAAAAAAACGGTTAGGGTGGTTAAACAAAATATTGTGTTTGCACTTTTAGCAAAACTTATAGTCTTTGTTTTATGTGCGTTAGGCGTTCTTGGTTCTTATGCAATGTGGTTTGCGGTGTTTGCCGATGTAGGTGTTTCGGTGATTGCAATTATAAATTCTATGCGTTGCTTATCGTATAAAGATTAAAAAGTTATTTGTAATATAAAATAAATTTTGTCTCACGTAAAAATATTTAAAATATAGCTTAAAAC
>CAZPFZ010000104.1:0-5957 GCA_964585955.1 uncultured Acidiphilium sp. | reverse complement strand
ATAAAATCACTAAATTCACTATCAATAATTTTAGCATTTAATGTTGATTCAAAATTAATATCATCATAAGCTTTTGTACGGCCTAATAATATTTTTTCAATTGTTGTCGCAGTATCAACAATTATATTATATTTTGTCATTTTATCAGTACTAATTAAATTTGTAATAGCAGTTCCTGGCTTTTTTTCTTTCAAAGCCCAAGCTTCTTGTGTAAAACGATTAAGTTTTGCAACATCACTAGATGAACTATGCAATTTACGATATGCTTCAACTTGTGAATCTTTATATATTTTTGTATAAGTTTGTGCGATTTCATTGTATTTGTCAAATATTTCAAGAATATTAGTTGAGAAAGAAAGTGATTCACGAATGTTTTTATACATTGTACTCATTTGACTATATTCTTTCATTTTTGTTGAGCGATCAATGATTGTTTTATTTAATTTACTAACTTCAGCAACTAATTGTTCAACCGCATCACACCAAGCAAAAGTATATTCGCAAGCTGTTACAGCACGATATAATTTAGCTATTTTTTCATCGATATTGCCTACAACATTTTTTTTACGGCTTTCGCTTTCGGCGGTGTATAATATTTTGATTTGTGGAGTTAATTTCAACTTCTCAAATTCTTTAATTAAACGCATATTTTGCACCTCTATTATTATTTTTAAGTATAGATATTTCTACACGGTAATTATTCTTATTATACCATAAAGAAATTAAAAAATCTTTTCTTTGCAATAATTTTTTTAATAACGAAGTTTAAAAAAAAAGAGAACTAATTCTTCATGAACTGTTCTCCATTTTTATTTATTCTGTTCTTAATGCGTCAACTGGATCTTTTTTCGCCGCAAGTTTTGCTGGGACAACACCTGAAATAAGTGTTAATACAATACTTATCGCAATCATTAAGAGCGCTGTTGGAATTGGTAGGTTAGTGAAGTGCTTGATTGGTGAAATTGAACCAATAATTAGATTTGCAATCGTACTTAAGATATAAGTTACACCAATTCCTAATAATCCAGATGAAAGACCGATAATAAATGTTTCAGCTGTAAATAAGCGAGAAACGTCTTTTTTTCTTCCTCCAAGTGATCTAATAACGCCAATTTCTTTAATTCGCTCAATTACGGATACATAAGTGATTATCGCAATCATAACTGTTGAAACTACAAGTGATAAAGCTGTAAAGGCAATTAAAGCAGATGTGACAATTGTAATCATCGTATTAATAATTGACATTACTAGTGATAAAGCATCTGTATAAACAACATTATTACGCATTTCTTTTGTAATTTGTTTTCCATTTAGAATGATTATATCATCTTGATTCCATTTGTCTAAATAGGCTCTTATTTCATCTTTTGTATCAAAATTTTTCGGATAAATACTAATTGCATTTGGAATATCTACGCCACCTAAATCACGTAATGTTAAAGTATAATAACTTGGAATTGTCATACCCATTTGTGACATTAAAGACGCATAAGAATTAGTTGAGCCAACAAAACCAATTTGTTCGCCACTATCTTTACCATCTAAAGTATAATTGTAAGTATAAGTTACACCGCGATCAAGTTTTATGCTTGAATCTTCATAATGCATGCTTACTATAGCTTGATTTTCTAAATTTTTGACATAGTTTACAATTTCTGATGTTAAGCTATCGATTAAAATTTCTTTTGTTAATGCTTCTGTATAATAAATTCCTGTTCCTAATGAACCGTATGAAATACTATCTTTTGGCTTTAAAATTGCGGTTATTTTTAGTTTTTTTCCATTTGTAAATGTATCATTAACATATGCTTTATATTTATAAGGGATATTATATGCATCATCACCTTCATTTTTTTCAAAAATGACATTGTTTGGATACCATGTAAATTCTTTATTAAGTAAAGTATCGTAATCAATATAATCAATATCAAGGGTTGGATCATATAAATTACTTTCAACCCCACGATAAATGATATTAAAGAATTGTTCTTGTGTTAAATAACCAAGTTGGGCTAAAATTAAATCTGATAATTGATAATTTTTATCGACAACTAGCATTATTTCATCAGCTTCTTTTGGAATATAACTTTGTTTTGGGTCACTTACATATTCATATTGTTCAAGAATAAATTCATCGCTGTTTGGTGCTTGCATAAATGTGCTCGCAAGGCTTAAAATCATACTTGAATAGTCTGCATAATCTGTTGTATTTAACATTGCGGTGTAGACTTCCTTTATGGCATTAAGAGACATAACAGGCATATTTTGATTTTGAAAATCAATTTCTGTATAAATGTTATTTCTAATATTTATGCCATAATATTCAGAAATTGTGGAATAAAACTCCGCTGGAATACTATTTAAATATTCAATGTAAAGTTCATCAATTTCATTAGAAACCATTAAGTTTGTTAATTCTTTACCACGTTTGATTAAAAATTCCACTAAAAATTCAATTCCAATATTACCTTCTTTTATTGCTGCATCGACAAAAGCATTTTGATCCATGATATTCATACTGTCCATTACGGAATCAAAATCAATTGTTTCTTCTAATATTTGAATTGGATTTCCTGATAACATATCATTTTGAATACTATCAATGTACCCTGTTACACCATTTGATATCGCAAGAACACATGCAACACCAATAATGCCAATCGAACCGGCTAAAGATACCATTAATGTACGTTTAAATTTTGATATTAAATTTCTAGCAGAAAGTTTAAAAGCCGTCCAAAAGCCTAATTTAGATTTTTTTAATTTACTTTCTGATTCATTCTTTTGCAAGTTTTCGCCATCAAATGGATTTGAATCAGCAACTACTAATCCATCGATTAAACGAATAATTCTTGTTGAATATTTTTCCGCAATTTCTGGATTGTGTGTTACCATTATAACTAAACGATCTTTTGATATTTCTTTGATTAAATCCATAATTTGGACAGATGTTTTTGTATCTAAAGCGCCAGTTGGTTCATCCGCAAGTAAAATTTCTGGTTCATTGACTAAAGCTCTGGCAATTGCAACCCTTTGACATTGTCCACCGGATAATTGATTTGGTTTTTTATCGTATTGACCTTCTAAACCAACTTTATTTAGAGCTTCTTTGGCTTTTAAAATACGTTCTTCTTTTGGCATTCCAGAAATTATTAGGGCTAATTCAACATTTTCCAAAATTGTTTGATGGGGAATTAAATTATAATTTTGAAAGATAAAACCTATGCGATGGTTACGATATGTATCCCAATCACGATCGTCATATTTTTTTGTGGAAACACCATCAATTGATAAATCACCATCAGAATAATGATCAAGTCCACCAATAATATTTAATAAAGTCGTTTTTCCACATCCTGAAGGTCCTAAAATAGAAACAAATTCAGATTCTCGAAAATTAATGCTGACACCTTTTAAGGCATGAACTAATGTGTCCGCAACTTTATAATCTTTTTTAATATTTGTTAATTTTAACATCATATCACCTCGAGATTTAAGTTTTTTCATTATTTTTTTAATAGAAATATTATACATTTATTGATTTTTTATGTCAAGTAAAATATACGAAGAATAAATGAAAAATATGTGAAACCGAATATTTTCTTAAAAAAAGACTCTTTTAAAAAAGAGCCTATTTTGAATGTTTTCTTTGATCAAATAAGATTCGTGCTTTTTTTGATTTAATCATTATTTCTTTTAAACCATCTAAATCTTGATTAATGATTTTTTCTTCTACATCATTTAATGCATTTTTAAAATCATCAATTTCTTTTAAAAGAATTGTTTGATTGCTTAGAAATAATTCACTCCATAAATTTTCATTTATTTTAGCAATTCTAGTTAAATCTCTAAATGAATCGCCTGTATAATTAATATAGCTTTCCGCATCATGGGTATTCATTAATGCGATCGCAATAACATGAGTCAATTGTGATAAAAAACTAATTATTTCATCATGGGCTTGAATTGATAAAGCTTCGATATTTAAAAATCCTAAATCTTCTGCCATTTTATAAATTGGGGTAATATCTTCATCACTTATTTTGGTAATAATAAAATTGGCATCTGAAAAGAGATTTGGATCGCTATTATCATAACCACTTACTTCTTTTCCAGCCATTGGATGAGAAGGTATTAGGATTAAATCTTTTCTAATAAAGCTTAAGATTTCGGTTATTATTTTTGTTTTTATTCCGGTTGTATCGGTAATAATTGTTCCTTTTTGAAAATATTTTTGATATTGTTTTAAAAATTTTACATTATCTTCAGGATATAAACTTAAAACGACAATATCAACATTTTTAAAAAAAGATAAATCATCAATTGTTTTATTTTGAATTACCTTTTCTTCATATGCTTTTGCGATAGTTTGTTCATTAAAATCATAGCCATAAACTAAATAATCTTTTTTTGATAGTCTTTTCGCATATGATCCACCAATTAAACCTAAGCCGACAATTAAGATTTTTTTGTTCATTATTCTGTCTCCGTGATTTTTATTCCTATTTGGCGTAAATCATCAAAAAAAGTTGGATATGATTTATTAATCGCCTCGATATGATCAATTTCAACCTCATTTTTTAAAATTGTTGCGATTACAGTAAGACTCATGATAATACGGTGATCGTTATGAGAATCAAAAATGATTTTTTTATTATTAATGTCTTTTTTTCCTTTGATTATTATTTCATTTTCAAAAACTTCAATTTCGGAATTTATTTTTTTTAGTTCTTCTTGCATTGCTTTTGAACGATTAGATTCTTTATAAATTAAGCGATGAGTATTAATTAGTTTTGTGGTTTGGTTTCTTACAGCTGAAATTGCCATTAGAATTGGACCTAAATCAGGTGTATCTTTAATATCTAATATTATTTCTTCATCGCTAGTTTTATCGCTTTTTGTAATTAAAATATCATCTTCAAATGAAATCTTTCCACCTAATTTTTCAATAAAATTAATGATTTTTTTATCGCCTTGAAGGGAATTTTGATTGAGATTTTTGATTAATGTTGGTTGATTAATTAGACCTAGTCCGATGAAAAAAGCAGCTTGTGAATAATCGGCTTCAACTGTTAGATTTGTACTTTTTAAAAATTGATTTTTTTCTTTTTCAAAAATGATACTTGTCTTTGTTTCTTTTGTGTTAATTGTTAAACCAAATTTTTTTAATTCATTAATAGTTAATAAAATATAGGGTAATGATTCGATTTCTTTTTCAACTTCAATTGTGACATGATCATCAATTAAAGTACTTGCCATAAGTAATCCGCTTATATATTGACTTGTGATGTTACCTTTTAAGTAAAAATAGTTTGTTTTTAGTGGCCCTTTAACTACTAATTCTGATGGTGTTTGATAATATAACTGGCAGTCATTTTCTTTAAATATCCGCATATATTCATCAAGAGGTCGACTATTTAATTTTCCTTCTAAATGAAAAATACATTTTTCGTTAAACAATGCGATAATCGGCAACATAAAACGTAAAGTTGAACCCGATTCTTTTGGAAAAAATTCATTGTTAATAATTTTTAATCCATCAGTTGAATCAATAAAAATTGTATGATTTTGATATTTAATTTTGACATTTAAATTTTCTAAGCATTTTATTGTTGATGAAACATCATCATTTAAAGTTACATTTTTAATGATTGATTTTCCTTTTGAAAGGGCGCCAAAGATTAAATCACGATGAAGAATACTTTTTGAAGCAGGAATATTTAAAGGTATTGGGATGTTTTTTGATGGTGTAATAATTGCTTTCATTAGTATTCCTACTTTCTTTTTAGTTGATTGATTATTTCCTCGATTGTATCATTTACATCATCTTTGACATTAATAATCATATCAGCCCAATTTTCATATTCATTCTTTCTTTTTTTAAAAGTTTCAGACCATTTATCAATTGATGGTGTAATTGGTCTTGAATTGTCTAAATTTCCAAGTGGTGTATTTCG
>CAZPFZ010000103.1:0-6016 GCA_964585955.1 uncultured Acidiphilium sp. | reverse complement strand
AAATATATTATAGTAAAAATAAACAACTTGCGGTTGTAAAAAATACAATTCAAGGTTCGATACCGATTGCAACGGCGCAACGGTCGGCTCTATTTTAGGTATGGCAAAGGGGATAAATGCTATTCCCGATTACTGGCAAAAGCCCATAAACAATAGGCTAAACACCTCTATTTTTTCGGTGGAAACGGTAAAAATTACCGATAGAGTGCATTTAACCTTGCAACATATTGCAAAAATAAAAGAATAACGGTTTTATAAAACATTAATGTAAAAAACGGCTTACGGTTGATGCTTTTTGGTTAAAGCAATTAGCTCGTAAGCCGTTTTTGTTATTTTGTTTTTTAAAAATATTTTTTGCCAAGTTTAAGCAAAAAATAAAAAACCGACTTAGTGCTGTTTTGCATAAAAGTCGGTTTATAGGTTGATTATTAGATGTTTTTTATAAAAATCAAGCAAAAAGAGGCATTAGGAGCAGCGTTGCCAAACCATAATAAGAAATTGCCGATATTAAATCGTTAACCGTTGTAATAAGTGGGCCCGAAGCCGCGGCAGGGTCTATTCCTATGCGTTTAAAAAACATTGGCACTACCGAGCCGCATATGCCCGATACCGTCATTGAAATTGCAAGTGATAAGCCTATGCATCCTGAAATTGCAAAACAATCATTTACCGAATATGTTCCGCTTTTAAAAAAGATAAGGTATAGTGCGACTATTATTACAGATATTATGCCAAGTAGCATGGCATTGCAAAAAGATATGGTTAATTCCTTAAAAAACAGTGTGCGCTTGCCTTTTGCGTCTAAGTCAAAAGAGGATAAACGCCTTATGGTTACGCCTAACGACTGAGTGCTTAGGTTTCCGCTCATATCGCAAATCATCGGTTGAAAAAAGACTATTATTGAAATTTGTGCTATTACCGACTCAAAAAGCCCTATAATAGCCGAAACGCCAAAGCTTAAAAGTAGCAGAGCTGCAAGCCAAGGCAGCCTTTTTAAAACGCTTTTAAAAACAGGTTCTTCTAAGTCGTCGCTTTGGGTTAAACCGGCAAGTTTGGCGTAATCCTCGCTCATTTCGTCGTCTACCGCCTCAACTATGTCGGTGCTTGTAAGTGCACCTATAAGTTGATTATCGCTATTTAAAACGGGTAAACTATCCTCTGAATATGCTTTTACCCGCTCTAAAACGTCGCTTATTTTATCCTCGGCGTAAAGGTGGGGGAAGGATGTTATTATTATATCGTCTAACGGGGTGGAGCTTCTTGCAACAAACAAATCGCGCAAATGCATTGCGCCGCAATAAACATTGTTGTCGTCTGTTACATATATGGTGGAAATGTTGTCGTTTTCGGCGGCTTGTTCAACAAGCGTGCTCATTGCTTGCTTTACCCCAAACGATTTATTTACGCTTACAAAGTCGGTGGTCATCATAGCGCCAACGCTGTCTTCGTCGTACTTATAAATAAGCTTAACGTCGTTAACGCTTTGCTTATCCATAAGGTCTATAATTTCTTGCTTTTTGTCCTCGTCTAATTCTTCAAGTAGGTCAACCGCGTCGTCTGCCGCCATAGATTCAACTATGTCCGCGGCTTTATCGCTGGATATTTCTTCAATAAAGGGTTCGGGATCTTGCAAATAACTGAATATTTCCGATAAAAAGTCTGTTTTTAGCTTGCCGTAAAGGTTTTCCCTTTGCTCTTGCGAAAGTTCGGGCAAAACCTCGGCAATGTCCTTTTCGTGGAAGTTTTCAAGCTTATCGGTTAGTTGTGTAAGGTCGCCTTGGCAATCTATAATAGCTAAAATAGTTTGTTTAATTTCTTCTTGCGTGCGAGCACCGTCAAAGATTATTTTATCTTTTTCCATATTAATCACCCCCTTAAACAATACTGCCCATAAGCAAAAATGCAAAACCGTAATAAACGGTTATGGCTATAAGGTCGTTCACTGTTGTAATAAGCGGGCCGGACGCAACCGCAGGGTCGGCTTTTAGCTTGGATAAAATAATGGGTATTACCGTGCCTGTAAGCGATGAAATAACGGTAGCCGTAAGCATAGAAACACCCACCGCAACACCTGTAAGAACGCAAAAGTCGGTTGTTTTGCCTGTGGCGTTTGTAATCATGCAGTAGACAAAAACGGCTATAGCGGAAAGGATTCCCGTTATTAATCCATTGAAAAACCCAACTAACGTTTCCTTTACAACAAGGCGGTTGAGTCGGTTGCGCGATAAATCGCCTTGTGAAAGCACACGTACCGATATTGCAAGCGATTGCGTACCCACGTTGCCCCCCATGCCCGAAATCATTTGTTGAAAACAAACCAAAAATGGCAGTCCTATAACAATTGCTTCAAAAATACCCGAATAAGCACCTATAATAAGGTCTAATATGAGCAGTACGGCAAGCCAAGGCAAACGGCTGACTATGCTTTTTTTAATGGGCTCGTCGTCCTTTGTTTCCTCGGTTAAACCGGCAAGTTTAGCGTAGTCGTCGCGCATTTCGTCGTCTACCGCTTCAACTATGTCCGTGCTCGTAAGTGCGCCTATAAGTTGATTATCGCTATTTAAAACGGGTAAACAGTCTTCTGAATACGCCTTTACGCGCTCTAAAACGTCACTTATTTTATCCTCGGCATAAAGGTAGGGGAATGATGTAACTATTATGTCGTTTAAGGGGGTAGAGCTTCTTGCAATAACTAGATCTTTTAGTTTGAAAGCGCCTTTGTAAATTTTGTTTTCGGTAACAAACACCGTAAGTATGTTATCTGTTTCGGCAGCTTGGGCAATAATTTGTTTCATTGCCTGTTTTACCGTAAAAGATTGATCAATGCTTACAAAGTCGGTGGTCATCATGGCGCCAACGCTGTCTTCGTCGTACTTATAAATAAGCTTAACGTCGTTAACGCTTTGCTTATCCATAAGGTCTATAATTTCTTGCTTTTTGTCCTCGTCTAATTCTTCAAGTAGGTCAACCGCGTCGTCTGCCGCCATAGATTCAACTATGTCCGCGGCTTTATCGCTGGATATTTCTTCAATAAAGGGTTCGGGATCTTCTAAATAACTGAATATTTCCGAAAGTTCTTCGTTAGTTAAAGCACTATAGATTTTTTTGCGTTCTTCTTGCGAGAGAATCGAAAAGACTGTTGCTATGTCGTTATCGTGGTAATCGGCAAGCCCGTCGCGCAAGTCGTCGGCTGTTTTGCTGTTTTTTATAACAAGCAAAATTTCGTTTAAAAAATCGCGCTGTTGTAATTTATTTTCGATTTGTTCGGCGTTTACGATTTTATCTTTCATTCGTCAACCTCCTAAAAAGGGTATAAAAATCGCCCGCGCAAAAACACGGGCGAAAAAGATTGATCGTAAGCGCGCGTAAAACTACGCGCAAAAACTCGATTATTTCGTCGTTTTTTTGCGTTGAACGGTATTATTGGTGTTGTTTAATGCTCCGATGTTGTTGCTACTCGGAGGGTAATCTTGTTCGTTCATACGTAGCCTTATAATAATTATATTTTTATTTTTTAATTTTATTGTTTAATATGTGCGTTAACCAATACTAAACGGAGTTGTTAAATGGAGCGCACGCTTTTTAGCGTGTAGGTGTAACTGCCGGCCGAGTAAGGTAAATCTGTTTTCATTTCAACAAGTCTGTGTCTGTTTTCGTTGTTTTGTTCGTTGCCCGAATAGCAAAGCTTTATCGCGCTACCCGAAAACTGACTGCGAATAGACATTGAAAGGTTAAAGCATTGAAAGTTCTTAGGCGATTGTTCGCTTGCCGAGATGCCGTTATAGCTGTAATCGGTAAGACTTATTTCTCTCGTCGGAGCGGAAGAATCTACCGAAAGAGTCATTTGTTGAATTTTTTTAGCGTTAGCGTCTATTGTGGAAAAATAAACGGAAAAACCTTGTTCGAACTTGCATGCTCTCGGAAAGAACATTAACAATTCATTGTCAAAAAAGTTTTGTGCGGTTAAATTTTCGTAGGTGCTTACGCTGTTTTCAAAATTGTAATACTTGTTATTTTGTTTGTATTCGTCGTCGCTCGGCAGTTCAACATTGTTTACCGTAACGGTTGCCGAAGCTTTTTGCAAATCGTATACAGAGCTTACCGTGTAGGACATGCGGTAAAATGCAAAATTTCTGTCGTACTGCATTGGTGTGGTGGATAGAACCTCTTTACTGCTCGATACCGGGAAAAGTTTGTTATCCATTCCGTAAAACACGCATTCAGAGCGAGTGTGGTCGTCAATGGCGTATTCTGCGCCTTCGTAAATAAACTTACCTTGAATTTTGCTTTCGGTTGTAAAGCGGTAATAATTGCCGTCTGTTTTAAGGTGTGTTGTTAAAACACCTTGGGTGAGTTCGGCTTGCACGCCGCCTTCTTCCGAAGAAAATTTAATTGAGTATTCGCAAGTTTCGTCCACTTGCCCGACGCTGCTCGAATAAGCTTCGCTAAGCCAATATTGCCCGCTTAAAACGGTGTATGAGCCTGAGGAACTTGAAACGCATCCGCCAAGCATACATATTGCCGCCAAAATGCAAGCAAAAGCCGATTTATTGATTTTTTTCATTTTGTACCAACCAAAAAAAATTTTATTCGCTTTTATAATACAGGTGAATATAACCAAATTTGCAATTACGTCAACCGAGTATTATATAATCGCTTAATTCTATTATATCAACAAAATCAAGAAAGTGCAAACTTTTTTCGGCAACCCTTTTATTTTATCGTATTTTATTTTGTATAATTTGTCTTATATTTTTAAGGTGTGGTTTTTTTACGGTAAGTTTGTTGATTTTTAAGCGCGATTGTGGTAATATAGTTTTAATAAAACGGAGGGTAAAATGGACGTTTTTCTTATAACGGGCGGCGCGGGATTTATAGGCTGTCATTTTATTGACTATATGTTTGAAAATTTCGGCGATTGTAAAATTGTTTGCGTCGATAAACTTACTTATGCCGGCAAAAGGAGTAATATCGCTCGTTTTTTGGGTAAAAACTTTGTTTTTTATAAAAACGATATATGCAATCGCGCGGCTATGGAAAAAATTTTTGCCAAAGAAAAGCCGTCCGCGGTTATAAACTTTGCTGCCGAAAGCCACGTAGATCGTTCTTTTGTTAATCCCGGTGTGTTTTTTAAAACAAATGTAATGGGGACTCGTGTTTTGCTCGATGTATGCATAAAATACGGCGTAAAAAGGTTTCATCAGGTGTCTACCGATGAGGTTTACGGAGGAATATCGGTAAAAGATTTTTTAACCGAAGGAAGTAATTTGACGGCTTTTACCGAAAAATCGCCTTTAACACCGACAAACCCTTACAGTGCATCTAAGGCGGCTGCAGATTTGCTTGTTTTGTCTTACGGTAAAAGTTTTGATATTTGCGTTACCGTAAGCCGCGGAACAAATAATTACGGATTGTATCAATATCCCGAAAAACTCATTCCTCTCACCGTTAAGCGTGCGCTTGCCAACGAAAAAATCCCTGTGTACGGGCGTGGCGAAGATATTCGCGATTGGCTTTGCGTTAAAGATCATTGCGCCGCAATAGGGTTAATATTAAAAAATGGCGAAAGTGGCGAAATATATAACGTGTGCGGTAATAACAAAATGAAAAATATTCAAGTGGTTAAAAAAATTATTGGGCTCACAAATCGTCCGCAATCGCTTATTATGTTTGTTCCGCAGCGCGTCAGTAATGATGAATGTTACAATATAAGCGATAGTAAAATACGCGAAAAGTTAGGTTGGATGCCCGTTTGCGATTTCGATAAGCAGCTTAAAGAAATTGTAGATAATCAAATGCAATCAAAAGGCGCGTTTTGAATATATAAACTCAAATAAAATATAGTGTAAATGTGATTTTTAATAAAAAGCGGTTTGCAATGGCGCTATAATTTTCGCCGTTTTGCAAGCTGCTTTTAAAATTTGCCTAAAAACAGCGTTAGATAGGGTATTTTTTTTGCAAAAAGCCCCCCAAAAAAAAGATCGGGCGAAAAAACGCTTTACAAAAATATATATAT
>CAZPFZ010000102.1:0-6030 GCA_964585955.1 uncultured Acidiphilium sp. | reverse complement strand
TTAAATAGCTAAAAATCACTAAAAATATAATTATATCTAACATAAAATATTTAAAAATGCCGCATAAAATCGGCATTTTTAAAACTTTTATTATTTTATTTTTTCCGGGGGGGTAGAAGTTATGTTGCTTTCACCCACCTTTATTTTGTCTAAAAAAATAGGAACAGAATCGTAATATTCATAGTGATGGTCTATGTGGTTTGCGCCTCTTAATTTTTTATATTCCGAGGGCGAAAATCCATATATCTTTTTAAATTCATAATTTAAATGGTTTTTATTTGAAAAGCCTACGTCGGTCGCAATTTGCATTATAGGCATATTTGTGTTGTCTATAAGCGAGGCGGCTTTTTTTATGCGCAATTTATTAAGCGTTTCTAAAATAGTTTCGCCAACTTGTTTTTTATACTGACGTTGCAGATAAGATTTGCTTTTACATACGGCGGCAGCTATTTCATCAATGTTTAAAGGCCGCTGATAATTTTTTATAATATAGTTTTTAGCTTTTCTTATGTAACCTGAAGTTCCCGTGTTTTCAGTCTTCATACATTTTGCTATTTCGTTAAACAGTGATATTTCGTATAAAAGCAGGGAACAGGAATCTTCTAAACTGTTTATGCCGTTTGTTATATGCAATAATAAATCTTTAAAAACAATACCCACGTTTTGTGTATCGTTAATAATGGAAAAGCCATTTTTATCTTCCGAAATTTTTCTAAATTCGGTTCTATTAAAAATGTCGTGAAAACTACAGCGTATAATATCATTAATGCCGAAAGGATTAAAATCTTTTCTCGGATTAAATTCGATATTGTATATGTAAGCCGATTGATTCTTTTCAAACAAAATTTTATGTTTTGTGTAACTATTTAGCAAAACAAATTGTCCCGCTATAATCTGATATTGAGTAATGGGGACTTCTGCGTTTTCGTTGTAATGCAAAAAGGTAAAACTGCCCGATTGAACATACATTAACTCTATATAAGGGTGCGAATGTATTTCCATACCGTCGTATTTATCATCGAATGCTTTCATATAAAAAGAAACAGGATCGAGATAATAATCGCGGAAATTTGCGAAACATATTTTAGACATTTTTATATGCCTCCCGTTTATTTTTTTGCATAATGCGCAAAGTATTGGCAAAAAGCAATATAACACATCCGAATTTTTTTTGCAATATTTTTTTAAAAAAATTTTAAAGAAAAACTTTTTTTGTCAAAAAAAATACAAATCGGGTAAAATAATGTACCATTTTTATCTTGTTTGGATCGAAAAAGTGCTTTTTCCTTAAAAAAGGGTATTGACGAGTTCTTTTTGGTGTGGTATTGTAAAAATACAAATGAGAGGGCGTATGCTCTCAGTTATTTATAATTTAAGGAGGAACATGAAATGTTCACAAAAACAGTGAAAAGATGGTTAGTTGCCCTTTTAGCTGTAATGCTCTTAGGAACTTCTTTTGTCGGCGCAATCGCTTTTGCCGATGATGCACCTGCAAAAGGTACCGAAATCAGTCCTATTGCGTTATATGAATTTAAGGATAGCAAAAACCTTGGTAAAGACAGTATGGGGAAATATAACCTCACTCTTACTACGAGAGGCGAAAATGCCGGCATAACAATGGTTACCGGCGGCGGTGTTCATTTTGACGGCAACAGTATTTTGTTTGCTAAAAACGAAACCGGGTTAAATTCTTTAATGTCTCAAAAGAGTCTTACAATTGTAGCAAAATTTATACCCGATTCTTCCAATGCGGGAAATTCCGGTATAGTTGGATTTGGTCGTAACGGTTGGGATAGAGAAGGTCTTGCATTTAGAACAAACGGCGACGGTATATTCCTTAGAATAGCCGGAACAAACCCAGGTGATGGGCAAGATCAGGATTGGTGCCCTGAAGTTGGTAAAATGGCTACCGATAGCGCAACGTTTGTTGCCGCTTCTCTTGATTTAGGTGTTGCGGCTAACATTTATGCTAAAGGCACATATATGGCAGCAAGTGCGGAAGATAGCTATTTAAGATATACTAAGGCTGTAAGTGACTCTTACAAAGTTATTGGTTCTGACGGACGTTTTTGTATCGGCGGTCAATATCGTGGTATGTGGATAAATAACGAAGGTGCAACATTTGAAGTTGATGCTGTAGAATGCTTTACCGGCACTGTTTACGAAGTTAGACTTTATGACTTTGCTTTAAGTGAACAACAAATAACCGCAGTTTGGGACGGCGAATCTATTTATGATTATTCAAAAGTTACATCTGCTACTCAGTTAGATTTAACTTCTAAGGTTACCGTTGATGCTAACGATACCGATGCCGCTATTTTGGCTGCAGTAAACGTTAAATCGGATTATAAGAAAGTTACCGTTTCGTTAAAAGATACAGAAACAGGTCGTACATCAGAAAAGACAGGAAACGTTACTTGGAATACAGTTGTTAAAGAAAACGGTAAGGTTTTTGTAGAAGCTCCTATTGAGTTCACTACCAACCCCGATAATGTTAAAGCTCGTGCAGAAGTTGCAGTAGGCAATTTTGATTTAATTAAAGCACTTGCTAAATATGAATTCTTAGATGCAGAAAACCCCGGTAAAGATAGTATGGGTAACTTCGACCTTGTTAAATATGGTAACGGCACAATCACCGTTGCAAACGGAGAAGCTACTTTTGACGGACAAGCCGCTCTTGCAGCAGCAACCGAATTTGCCGATATTTCGGAATATCTTGACAGTTTCACACTTCTTTTCGATATTAAGAAGAGTAATGCTACCAACGCTTATTGGGAAACACCTATAGGCTTTGGCTTTAAAAACGGTGTTGGACAATGGAATACCTTCCATTTTGCTGAAAACAGCCAAAGATTAAGATATACCGTTTCTTCAAAATTAGTTGACGGATATAGTGATATCGATGGTCACGACACTATGTATTGGGGACACGATATAGCCGATTGTAATTCGAAAGACTATGATCAAGTTGCTCTCACTATTCAAAAGGGTGGTAAACTTTGCGTTTATTTCAACGGTAACTTGGTTGATGCAAAAGTATTTAATGTTCCTTCCGATTATTCTATGGTAAGTGACGAATTAAAATTTGCTATAGGCGGTTTGGTTAACAATGATGGTTTTGGCAATGGTTTTGCCGGTTCTTTAAGAAATGTTGCTATTTACGACTTTGCAATGGATGCTAATCAAGTATACATGGCTCAAAATGGCGGTTACGTAAAAACAAATACTTTAACTGCAGAAAGTGTTACCGTTTCTAAGATTGGCGAAGCTTCTTTCGAAGACGATGAAGTTACATCCGGAACTTTACTTGACAGCATGACCGAAAGTGAAATGCTCGCAAAACTTAATAAAGCTACTGTTACCGTATCTTTAAGCAATAAACAGGCTAAGAAAGTTGCTGTTGCTTTCAATAAGATCGTAGAAGAAGAAGGCACTTACTATGCAGTTGCAACTGTTCCTGCCGGTGTAGGATATCCTATGACATTGGATTATGTAACAGTAAAACAAGAGCTCGAAGTTGAAAAAGCTTATGAAGTAATAGTTGTTGCTCCCGAAAACGGAACGATTACAGCTAGCAAGTCCGGTTTTGTTCAAGCTGGTAGCAAGATTGTTGTAACAGCTACAGCTGTCGAAGGTTATGTTCTTAAATCATTAACTGTTAACGATGTTGCATTAATCGCAGTTGACGGCGAATATAGCTTTACATTAACAGAAGATGCAGAAGTTAAAGCGGAATTTGTTGCTCCTCTTACAGTTACGTTAGTAGAAAACGAATTAGGAACTCTTACAGCTACTCAAACATTAGTTATTCCCGGTGAACAAGTAACCGTAACAGTTACACCTAACGAAGGTTTCGAAATCGTTAAAGTTTTGGTTAACGGACAAGAAGCTACCGCTAACGAAGACGGAACTTATACTTTCACTGTTGACTCTAACACAACAGTAAGTGCTGAATTCCAAAAAGCTCTTACCGATGCTCAAAAAGGATGCTTCGGTGGATTGGAAAGCGTTGCTTGTATGACTCTTTGCATGGCTATTGCTTGCATAGTAGTTACTCTTAAGAGAAAACACGCTTAATAACGGTTAATACCTTGTACTTTTTAATGGGGACGTTTTATTCGTCCCCTTATAAGGTATAATAAATATTTTTTTCAAACAGGAGGCATTAATGAAAGAATTTTTTAAAAAATTCATCTTGCTTGCATTGTGCGCTACCACTGTTTTTACTTGTTTTGCCTGTAAAAAGCCGGGTAATGATAGCAGTAATGGCGGTGACGGCGGAACTACTCAGACCGATGGTTGGGCTTACAGTGACGAAAACGACGAAACAGTAAGCAGCATAACTATTTTTAAAAACGACTGGGATTCTTTCAACTTGGCAAAAAAAGCTAATTCACCCGTTTACGCGGAACTTAAAAAGACTTTAGGTTTCGATATAGACGCTGAAAACGGTTCGGGTTCAGGTTGGCAAACTGCTTTATCTTTAAGACAAGCCGATAATAATCTTCCCGACGTGTTTTTAACAAACGGTCCTGCTGATCCCGAATTTTTTAGTAAGCTTTTAAAGAACGATGATATTCTTTGCATTTCAGATTGGGTAAGCGAAGAACATTATCCTAATCTTTACAGCTATTTACAACAATTTTCGTATATGCGCAGCAACGTTAGTTTTTTTGGCGGTAAAATGTGGTTTATCCCTTCCACTTGGCATAACGAAAAATCGCTTTTCGTTCGTCAGGATTGGATTGAAAATCTTAACGGAAAACTTGATGAAATTCTTGTAAAAGAAGGTGTTGTTGCTTCAGCTTCGGAAATCACCGGCGAAATAAGAGAACAATGGAAATTTAAATTACCTGAAGACCTTTTGGAATTTTATCGTTTAGCTCGTGCATTCACACTATACGATCCCGATAACAACGGCGTTAATGATACTGTAGGGTATATGTCTGAATCCAATAAGGATATGGACGGTTGGATCTTCAATGCATTCGGTGCAGGTTGGAATCAATGGGTAAAAGACGCTGATGGCAATTATACTCTTTCTATGGTAACCGACGGCGCAAAATATGCAAGTGACTTTATTGCTCGTCTTATTAAAGAAGGTTATATGTCTGTTGACTCGCTTACCGCAGATAACGGAACAAAACAAGATAAATTTATGTCCGGCAAAGCAGGTATGATGTATGCTCACAATTGGCTTAACCAATTTGTAGGCGGACTTATGACTTTATATAAATGTACTTTAGAAGAAGCTACCTCTAAAATAGCTATGATCGATCCCCCCAAGGGTGAAAATGGCGTTGGCGGCGGTTGCGGTACCGAAGGTTGGTGGCAAGGTTTTTGCATTAACGCCAACATGAGCAAAGCAAGAATACGTAAATGTTTAGATATGTACGAATACTTGTTAAGCGACGAAGGTTACGAACTTATGCAGTATGGCGTAAAAGACGTACATTGGAAAGAAGAAAATGGCAAAAAAGTTGCTTTATATGAAGCAAACGATCAAGGTTTTATAAATACAATCGTTAGCGAAGATACCGCTACAATGCTTTACGCTTTGGTAGATTGGACAATGCATTATAAAGCAGAAAATCAAACTAATGCCGATATTATAGTCCCTCAACAGAAAAAATCTGAAAGTAACTGCTTCTTAAGCGAGTACGGCAGCGTTCAGTTAAACTCTTGTATCGATAATTATATCGAAGCTAAGAATTTCTTCCTCGAAAGCATAGCTACCATCGAAAAAGGTGACTATTTTAGCAGAAAAGATGAAGTTTACAATCCCACAACGTTTGGTTATGCAAACTTATATAATGTTTCTAACTCTATGAACGCAAAATGGAGAGGTGTTGTAAAATCAATTAACGAACAGTATGGCGGAGCCGCAATGATTGAAGAATATAATGACTTTATTGCTTCGGGTAAAGCTGTACCTTTAACAAAGAATGCATAATTTGAGCTTTGTTTAAAATTTAAATTTAAATATTTTATTAAAGGAGAACAATAATGAGAAAAATATTAGGATTAGGT
>CAZPFZ010000101.1:0-6036 GCA_964585955.1 uncultured Acidiphilium sp. | reverse complement strand
ACTTATAGCCTATCTTTTATAAAATAATTGATTAAAAAAACAAAATAGATTTTAATGGATTTTTACGGCGGGTAAAAAGTCTATTGACAAAAAAAACAACATAATGTATAATATAAACGAGCATAAGAGATTTTTTAATTATGCTAGCAAAGTGTTACATCATCTTCAGATGATACAATAATTGTATAAAATTCGTTTTCGGAGATTAACATGTACGATATAGCGGTAATAGGTGGCGGCGTAATAGGCGCAAGCGTTATAAGGGAGCTTACCAAATTTAATTTAAAATGCGTGGTTTTAGAAAAAGACTACGATGTATGTTGCGGCGCAAGCAAGGCAAATAGCGGAATAGCTCATGCCGGGTTCGATGCAAAACCCGGCACATTAAAAGCAAAATTTAACGTTTTGGGCGCCCGCATGATGCAAGATTATTGCAAAGAGCTCGGCGTAAAATATAAAAACAACGGAGCTCTGGTAATTGCTTATAACGAAGACGATAAGCGTATGTTGCAAGAGCTGTTAAACCGCGGCAAACAAAACGGAGTAAACGGCCTTGAAATGTTAACGAAAGAGCAGTTAATCGACTTAGAGCCTAACATTTCGGTAAACGCCATTGCCGCATTGTATGCAAAAACAAGCGCAATTATTTGCCCTTACGACTTAACGCTTGCAAGCATGGGCAACGCTATGGATAACGGTGCGTGTTTAAAGCTTGAATTTGAAGTTACAAAAATAGAAAAAGTCGATGGTCGTTTTAATATATATTCGGCAAAGGGCGATTGCGTTAATGCGGCTGTTATAATAAATTGTGCGGGAGCAAACAGCGGAAAAATAGCCGCGCTCGTGGGCGATGATATTAAAATCGGATTGCGCCGCGGCGAATACATTTTGCTTGATCGTGAAAGTGGTGATTTTGTTTCTCACACAATATTTTGCACACCTACCGAAAAAGGTAAGGGTATTTTAATCACAAACACGGTAGACGGAAACGTTTTATTGGGGCCTACCGCCGAAGAGGTAGAACGTGAAGAGAAAATAACCACCGAAGAAGGTTTGTTAACTGTTCAAAACAAAGCAAAGGCAATGGCTGAAAATATTCCTTTTTATAACACTATAACTTCCTTTGCCGGCATTAGGGCGTACTCTTGCGATAAGCACGATTTTATCATAGAAGAAAGCTCTGTAACAACGGGGGTTATTCATGTTGCAGGTATAGAATCACCGGGGTTAACATCGGCGCCGGCTATAGCCGAATATGTTGTTAACGAACTTATAGGCAGACATTTTGTTTTAGAAAAGAATAAAAACTTTAACGGAAAACGTAAAAAAGAGTATGATTTTCAAAATATGAGCACTCAGGAAAAAAACGAGCTCATAAAAAAAGATCCCAAATTCGGGAATATAATTTGCCGTTGCGAGCAAATTACGGAAGGAGAGATTGTTCAAGCACTGCACAACAATCCGCCTGCCTGTTCGGTAGACGGTATAAAGCGCAGAACACGTGCAGGCATGGGCAGATGTCAGGGCGGATTTTGTATGTCGCGCGTTGCCGAAATTATATCGCGCGAGCTTAACATGCCTATAGAACAAGTGACTAAGAAGGGGGAAGGGTCTGAACTTGTAACGGGAAAAACCAAATAAGAGCAATGCTTTACTATTGGTAAATTACAGTTATTTGTCATACCCAAGGAAAAATGAAATACGATTTAATAATAGTCGGTGGAGGTCCCGCTGGGCTTGCCGCAGCTGTTTCAGCTTACGATAGCGGCATAACCGACATTTTAATTATCGAAAGAGAACACCGCTTAGGCGGTATATTAAAACAGTGTATTCATAACGGTTTCGGTTTGCAAAGGTTTAAAGAAAGTCTTACCGGACCTGAATATGCCGAAAAATTTATCGAGCAAGTAAAAAGTAGGAAAATTGCATATCTTACCGATGCAACCGTACTTTCGGTTACCAAGGACAAAAAGGTTACGTTAATAAGCGCAAAAACGGGCATAGTGGAATATAGCGCTAAGGCGATTATTCTCGCAATGGGGTGTAGAGAGCGTTCGCGCGGAGCAATCAACGTTGCCGGCACGCGCCCCGCAGGTATTTACTCTGCCGGTACCGCACAAAAATTCGTCAATATGCAAGGCTATTTACCGGGAAAACGCATAGTTATTCTCGGTTCGGGCGATATCGGGCTTATCATGGCTCGCCGAATGACGCTTGAAGGCGCCAAAGTCCTTGCCGTTGCCGAAATTATGCCTTATTCATCCGGATTAAAGCGCAATATAAAACAGTGTTTAGATGATTTTAATATACCTTTGTATTTAAATCATACAATAACAAAAATTGATGGAAAAAATCGCGTAAGCGGTGTTACCATTGCCGAGGTGGGTGCAAATCGTTTGCCCATTGCCGGCAGCGAAAAATATTTCGAGTGCGATACTGTACTCTTTTCGGTCGGGCTTATTCCCGAAAACGAATTAACTAAACGCGCGGGGATAGAACTTTCCAATCAAACCAAAGGCGCGGTTGTTTACGAAAACAGAGAAACTCAAACGGAGGGCATTTTTGCTTGCGGAAACGTTTTGCACGTGCATGATTTAGTGGACTTTGTATCCGAAGAAGCCGAGCTTGCAGGCAAGGCCGCAGCCGATTATTTGCTTAACGGCGAAAAGCAGAGGCAGATAATAATAGCCCAAAACGGTGAAAACGTTTCTTACGTATTGCCGCAAAAAATAGATCGTGATGCAAAACCTTTCGTAAAGCTCTTTTTTAGGGTGAAAAAGGAGATAAAAAATGCACGTATTGCAATAAAAAGCGGAGATACGGTAATTTACAGCATAAATAAAAAAATAGTAGTACCGGGCGAAATGCAAAATATAATTCTTACGCCCAACGTGCTAAGCGTAGCTAAAGATAAAATAACCGCGGAGGTAACTCAAAATGACTGAAACCAAGGTTATAACCTGTATAGAATGTCCCGTTGGTTGCGAAATTACCGTAACGCTTGACGGCGATAATGTTATTTCAGTGAACGGCAACGGTTGTCCGCGCGGAAAAATATATGCATCGAGCGAGGTTGTTTGCCCCGTAAGGGTGTTAACAACTACCGTCAAGGTGGAAGGCGGCGGTGTACTGCCCGTAAAAACGGATAAACCCGTAAAAAAAGAGCTACTTTTTTCGGTTATGCAAAAGGTCAACGCTGTAACGGTCGGTAAAAACACTAAAATAGGCGACGTTATAGTTTATAATATTGAAGACGGCGTTAATTTAATCGCTACCGACAGCGTTTTTTAGTATTCTTTAAAAAAGGTGCCTAAAACAAGTCGCTTAAAAAGTTGTTTTCAATCAAATGCCAATTTGCTAAATTTAAGTGTAGGCGTATATGTCTTTTAGTAGTCTTAGCGATTTTTAAATTGTTTTAGGTTGCGCTAAGGTAATAGTATGGCTAAAACGCGTGGAGTTTTTTAATTGTTATGAATATTGTTTATTTAAAATATGCCGTTGCTATTGCTAAGGCAGGTTCGCTAAGTAAAGCGGCAGAAGAACTTTATATAGCGCAGCCTAATTTATCTAGGGCGATTAAGGAATTCGAAAAAGAGTTGGATACCGTCATTTTTGATCGCACCAAAAAGGGCATTACTTTAACAGAAGATGGCGAGCGCCTTATAGATTTTGGTAAAAGAATATTAAAAGAGATTGACGACGTAGAGCGTGATTTTAAAGAAAACCGAAAACCCAAAAAGATTTTTTCGTTATCCGTTCCGCGCGCGAGTTATATATCTGAAGCTTTTATAGAGTTTTCCAAACAGCTTTCCAGGCAAGAAAGTTTCGAAATTTATTATAAAGAAACAAACGCATTAAAAACAATAAACAATATTTTAGAAAAAGATTACAAACTCGGCATAATACGTTACGCCGAGCAGTACGATAAATATTTTAAGGAACTGCTCGAAAATAAAAATTTAACATATGAACTTATTTCGGAATTTAAGTGTGTGCTCATTATGGGCAAAGATAGTCCGCTTGCCGAGCTTGACGAAATTTTACCCGAAGATCTTGAAAATTATATCGAAATAGCGCATGCCGACCCGTATGTTCCCACACTTTCTCAATCAAAACTTAGGCAAGAGGAATTACCTGACGGCATAAAACGTAGGATTTTTGTGTACGAACGCGCAAGCGAGCTTGAAATTCTTTCAACCAATTACGAAACGTTTATGTGGGTTTCGCCTATGCCCGAAAATCTTTTAAACAAATACAATTTGTTGCAGCGCGAATGCTCGGGTAATCAAAAAATATATAAGGATTTGCTTATTTATCCTAAAGATTATAGGCTTTCTCGTATGGATAAAGCCTTTATAACCGAACTTTGTAATAGCAAGCGCAAATATATTAAAAATCAAGATTAACCGCAATTAATTTGCAATAAAGAGCAGTTAAAAAACGCAAAGAGTTATTTAAAAATATTCAATTAAAAATAAGGTGAGCATATATGAAATGGTTAATAGCGTCCGACGTTCACGGATCTAAATTTTATGCCGAAGAAATAATAAAAGCTTTTAAACGCGAAAATGCCGATAGAATTTTATTGCTTGGCGATATACTTTATCACGGACCGCGCAACGATCTGCCTAAAGAGTATGATCCTAAGGGTGTTTGCGATGTTTTTAACGAATACAAAAAGGTTATAACCTGTGTGCGCGGTAATTGCGATGCCGAAGTGGACCAAATGGTATTGCAATTTCCCATTCTTGCCGAATATGTTTTAATATTGGATGAAGGATATACTGTTTTTGCAACACACGGGCATAAATTCGATAAAAAGAATTTGCCGCCGCTAAATACAGGCGAGGTGTTCTTGTTCGGTCATACTCATGTTTCCGAGTGTGAAAACGTTAACGGCATAATATGTATGAATCCCGGCTCGGCATCCATTCCCAAAGAAAACAGTTATAACGGCTATATGACTTTGGAAAAAGGTGAGTTTTTATGGAAAGATTTTCAAAATGAGGTAAAACACACCTTTAAAAGATAAAAAAATCGAGTTTTTAAAAAAGCATTTTTGCCGTTTTTCGCGAATTTGCTTTTTTTTGTTGATTTGTTATATGCTTTTTGATATAATATTATAAGAAAAAAATATTTTCATGCGTCTTAACTTAGGCAGCGGTGGTGTTTTTAAACGGTTAATTAAAAGAACAATAGAAACATTTATCCCTTTTTGACTGTTTATTTGCTCAAGCGCGACGTTTTAAAGGAGAACTTTTTTTGAATCTCGATAAAATAATAGCGGTACGAACAAGTAAAACAATTTTTCGCGAGGGTAACGATTGTATAAAGGTTTTTTCAAGGCGTTATCCCAAAGATGACGTATTAAACGAAGCGTTAAACCAAGCGTGTGCCGAAATTGCGGGTTTTAACGTCCCTAAAATAAAGGCGGTAACGGTAATAGACGATAAATGGGCGATTGTATCGGAATATATAAAGGGTAATACGCTCGACCGTTTAATAGCCGAAAATCCCGAACGACAGGAAGAATATCTTACCATGCTTGCCAATTTGCAAAGGGCGGTAAACAGCGAAAGATGTTTAAGGCTTTCCCGCTTGAAAGATAAAATGCTTTTACGTATATGCGAATTCACACGCGATAATTTTTCTTGCGACTCAACCATGCGCGAACGTCTTGAAAAAATGCTTGCCGCAATGGCGGAAAAAAGTAATTTTTGTCACGGAGATTTCACCCCCGCTAACGTTGTTGTAGGAAATGATAAAAAAATATATTTTCTCGATTGGTCGCACGCAACATCCGGTCCTCCTGAAGCCGATGCCGCAATGAGTTACCTTGCGTTTTTATTAAAGGGTAAAAATGATCAAGCAGATATTTACTTGAACGCTTATGTAAGCGCAAGCGGAATAAATAAAGAAGATGTTATAAATTTGTTGCCTTTGGTTGCTTGCGTAAAATACAAAAAGGCTAATTTAGACGAAAAATTATTTTTGTTAAATATGGTAAAAAATATTACCGATAAAACAATATAAAAA
>CAZPFZ010000100.1:0-6099 GCA_964585955.1 uncultured Acidiphilium sp. | reverse complement strand
TTCTTATATAGACGCTGCAGGTAAAGAGGTTGTCGAAATAGAGAATACGTTTAAAAAAGGCTTTATAACCGATGAAGAAAGATATAAAGAAGTCGTTAAAAAATGGTCGTCAGTAACCGAACAGGTTACCGAATTATTAAAGGCTAACCTCGATGAGTTCAACCCCATATGGATGATGGCTAACTCGGGTGCCCGTGGTTCTATCGACCAAATTAAACAGCTCGCAGGTATGCGTGGTCTTATGACCAACCCTAACGGTAAAGTTATAGAAATACCGGTTAAGTCGTCCTTCCGTGAAGGTCTTACCGTTTTGGAATACTTTATTTCGTCACACGGTGGTCGTAAAGGTCTTGCCGATACCGCTTTAAAAACAGCCGACTCCGGATATCTTACAAGACGTCTTGTCGACGTTGCTCACCATGTTATAATCAGGGAGCAAGATTGCTTTGAAACTTTAGGTGAAAAACCCAAGGGAATGGTCGTATCGGCTATTCGCGATATTAAGGGTGGAATAATCGAAAAGCTAGAAGATAGAATTATTGGTAGATATACTATCGAGGATGTAGTAGATCCTAATACGGGTGAAATATTAGTTCCCGGCGACAGTATGATTACCGAAGAACAAGCAAAAGCTATTACCAAAGCAGGCATAGAATCCGTTTTAATAAGAAGCGTATTTACATGCCGCGCTAAAAACGGCGTTTGCGCAAAATGTTACGGTAAAAACATGAGTACCAACAATCAACCCATAAACATTGGCGAAGCCGTAGGTATTATAGCGGCCCAGTCAATCGGTGAACCGGGTACTCAGCTTACCATGAGAACCTTCCATACCGGCGGTATAGCGTCTACCGGCGATATTACTCAAGGTCTTCCCCGTGTAGAAGAACTTTTCGAAGCTCGTAAACCTAAGGGACAGGCAACCGTATGTGAAGTTTCCGGTATTGTTTCTATAGAAGAAAGAGACAATTTGCGTCACGTTGTTATAAAAACCGACGACGGAACGACAAAGGACTATGCTATTCCGTTCAGCGTTGAGCTCCGTGTTAAAAACGGCGAACACGTTGAAGTCGGCAGAGTGCTTACAAGCGGTTCGGTTTATCCGCAAGATATTTTAAAGACAAGCGGACCCAACCCCGTTCAGGACTATATTTTAAGAGAGGTTCAATCGGTTTACCGTTCTCAAGGCGTTGATATTAATGATAAGCACGTAGAAGTTATCGTTCGTCAAATGCTTAGAAAGGTTAGAGTTGAAAACTGTGGCGATACCGATTTGCTTCCCGGCGAATATGTTGATATTTTCCGTTTTGAAGACGAAAATAAAAAGGCGTTGGAAAAAGGCGGCAAGCCCGCTACCGCAAAGAGAGTATTGCTCGGTATTACCAAAGCTGCTCTCGCAACCGAAAGCTTTTTGTCGGCTGCTTCCTTCCAAGAAACTGCAAAAGTTCTTACCGAAGCTGCAATTAAAAATAAAATTGACCCGTTGGTCGGCTTTAAAGAAAACGTTATTATCGGTAAACTCATTCCTGCAGGAACGGGCGTAAGGGATTATAAGTCGTTAAATCCCCAACTTATCGTTTCAAAAGAGGAAAAAATAGTCGAAGACGTTGAAGAAATTGACGACGAAGAGTAAAAAAGCACAAATTATTAAACGGCTACTATAAAATGTTTGACAAAAGGTTATTAAAAATGTTAAACTTATGTAGTTAAAAAAGGTAGGGGCAGTATGCCCTTTGCCTATTATGCTCGATTTTATTGTATTTGCATTGTTTAATGTGTAAATGTTGAATAAAATGGCATAATATAACAAATATATAATATTGCTTCTTTAACGGGGCGCGTACGGCAATCGCCGTACGCACTCGAAAGAAATATTCCGAAATAAAACAAGGAGGAAACAAATGCCTACAATTAACCAGCTTATCAAGCAGGGAAGAACGACGGCTGTAAAGAAGAGCAAAGCTCCTATTTTGGATGAATGCCCGCAAAGACGCGGCGTATGCCTCTCCGTTACGACCACCGCACCCAAAAAGCCTAACTCGGCTTTAAGAAAGATTGCGAGAGTACGTCTTACCAATAAGCAGGAAGGTACCGTTTATATTCCCGGTGAAGGTCACAACCTTCAGGAACACAGCTCGGTACTCATCCGTGGCGGCAGGGTAAGAGATTTGCCTGGCGTAAGATATCATATCATACGTGGCACACTTGATACTGCAGGCGTTGCAAAACGCGGACAAGCACGCAGTAAATACGGCGCTAAGCGTCCTAAATAATCTAAAAACACAACCCCTACTTATTTCGGAATTGTTTTTTTAAAAGCCCGATAATAGTAGGCAGTATGCCGCAAGGCAGAAGATTCGCATTAAATTGCGATAGCTGTACTGAGGGCAAAGCCCTGAAAAATTAAAGGAGGATTTTAATATGCCAAGAAGAGGCGGCGTTCCCAAGAGGGACGTGTTACCCGATCCTATGTATGGCAGCACCGTGGTTACAAAACTTATTAACCAGGTTATGCTTGACGGAAAAAAGGGTACGGCGCAAAGTATAGTTTACGATGCGTTCGATATTATGAAAGAAAAACTCGGTCAAGAACCCATGGTTATTTTTAACCAAGCTATAGAAAACGTTAAACCTTTACTCGAAGTTAAGGCAAGACGTGTAGGTGGTTCTAACTATCAGGTTCCTATCGAAATTAGACCTGAAAGAAGACAAACTCTCGCTATCCGTTGGATTGTTTCTTATGCAAGAAACAGAAGCGATAGAGATATGTCCGCAAGACTCGCTAACGAACTTATCGATGCATACAACAATGCAGGCGGAGCCGTTAAAAAGAAAGAAGACGTTCATAGAATGGCGGATGCAAACAAGGCGTTTGCACATTTCCGCTGGTAATTAAAGGGGAAAAATGCCGAGAGAATTTGAATTAAAAAATACGCGTAATATTGGTATTATGGCCCATATAGACGCGGGCAAGACAACTACTACCGAAAGAATACTGTTCTATACGGGTAAAACTCATAAACTCGGCGAAACGCATGACGGTACGGCGACCATGGACTTTATGGTACAGGAGCAAGAAAGAGGTATAACTATTGCCAGTGCTTGCACTACCTGCCAATGGAAGGGTACCCGTATCAATATCATCGATACGCCGGGACACGTTGACTTCACTGTTGAAGTTGAAAGATCTCTTCGCGTGCTTGACGGGGCTGTAGCTACTTTCTGTGCGAAAGGCGGCGTTGAACCGCAAAGCGAAACTGTTTGGCGTCAAGCCGATAAATATCATGTTCCACGTATTGCTTATGTAAACAAGATGGACATCAACGGAGCCAATTATTTTGGTGCCGTTCAGATGATGAAAGACAGACTGCACACCAATCCTGTTCCCATCACGTTGCCTATCGGTAAAGAGGACGAATTCAGAGGAATCATCGATTTGGTTACTATGGATGCAATCCTTTATAAGGACGATTTAGGTAAAGAGGAAGAGGTTGTAGCTATTCCCGAAGAATATAGGGAAGATGCAGAGATGTACCGTGCAATGATCATCGAAGCCGCTGCCGAAGCGGACGATGATTTAATGGCTAAGTATATTGAAGGAATAGAGCTTACTATCGACGAAATTAAAGCCGGTTTGCGTAAAGCAACTCTTTCAATGGCCGTTACTCCCGTTTTATGCGGTTCGAGTTATCGAAACAAAGGTGTTCAACATTTGTTGGATGCTATAATCGATTATTTACCCAGCCCGCTCGACGTAGATCATATTCAAGGCGTTAGCCCCAAGGGTGAAACCGAAGAAAGAAAGACTGATGACAACGAACCTTTCTCAGGTCTTGCGTTTAAAATCGTATCAGATCAGTTCGTAGGCAAACTTGCTTTCTTCAGAGTGTACTCGGGTAAACTTACCTCAGGCTCGTATGTATATAACAGTTCTAAGGGCAAGAAAGAGAGAATAGGCAGACTCCTTCGTATGCACGCCAACCACCGTGAAGAAATCGACGAAATTTACTCTGGCGATATTTGCGCTATAGTAGGTTTAAAAGAGACCACCACGGGCGATACGCTTTGCAGCGAAAACGCACCTATTATTTTGGAACAAATGGAATTCCCTGAACCGGTTATTAGGGTTGCAATTGAACCTAAGACCAAAGCGGGACAAGAAAAAATGACGCTTGCGCTCATTAAACTTGCCGAAGAAGATCCCACGTTTAAAACGTATACGGATAAAGAAACGGGACAAACCATTATTGCCGGAATGGGCGAACTTCACCTTGAAATTATCGTTGACAGATTGCTTCGCGAATTTAAAGTAGAAGCTACCGTAGGTAAACCTCAAGTTGCTTACAGAGAAACATTCCGTCAGGCTGTTGACTGCGAAGGCATGTACAAACGTCAGTCGGGTGGTAAAGGTCAATACGGTCACTGTAAGGTTAGACTCGAACCTTTGGAACCGGGCAGCGGTTTTGTTTTTGAAGACGAAACTGTTGGCGGAAGTATTCCCAAGGAATATATCGAGCCTGTAAGAAAAGGTATAGAAGAAGCTGCTAAAAACGGTATTTTGGCAGGTTACGAAGTTGTTGACTTTAAAGCTACCGTTTACGACGGAAGTTATCACGAAGTCGACTCATCTGAAATTGCGTTTAAAATTGCCGGCAGTATGGCGTTTAAAGACGGTGCTGCAAAGGCTAACCCCGTAATACTCGAACCTATAATGAAGGTTGAAGTAGTATTACCCGATGATTATTTCGGTGATGTAATGGGTAACGTAACAGCTCGCCGCGGTACCATAACGGGTACGGACGATCGTAACGGTTCCAAGGTTATCGATGCCGAAATTCCTCTTTCCGAAATGTTCGGTTATGCAACCGATTTGCGTTCGAGAACGCAGGGAAGAGGTAACTATACAATGCAATTCGATCATTATGCTCAAGTTCCCAAGAGCGTTGCTGAAAAAATTATCGGCGACAGAGGCGGAAAAGAATAATTTTAGTTTGTAACGCGATACGCGTTCGAAAAAATAAATAAAAATAAAAAATATTAAAAACAATTATTTGGAGGAAACACTATTATGGCAAAGGCAAAATTCGACAGAAGTAAGCCCCACGTAAACATCGGTACTATCGGCCACGTTGACCACGGCAAAACTACTTTGACCGCTGCTATCACCATGGTTTTGGCATGCAAAGGCGATGCCACCAAGATGAAATACGACGAAATCGATAAAGCTCCCGAAGAAAAAGCAAGAGGTATTACAATTAATACCGCTCACGTTGAATATCAGACGGATGCTCGTCACTATGCTCACGTTGACTGTCCTGGTCACGCCGACTATGTTAAAAACATGATCACCGGCGCTGCTCAAATGGACGGCGCAATCCTCGTTGTTGCTGCTACAGACGGTCCTATGCCCCAGACCAGAGAACACATTCTTCTCGCTCGTCAGGTTGGCGTTCCCTATATCGTAGTATTCTTGAACAAATGTGACCAAGTTGACGATCCTGAACTCGTTATGCTCGTTGAAGAAGAAGTTAGAGATCTTCTTAAAGAATACGGATTCCCCGGAGATAAGACCCCCATTATTCAAGGTTCTGCTCTTAAAGCTTTGGAAAAAGCTTCTTCCGGCGCTCCCAACGAAGAAATTCTTGCTGCTCCCGAATGTAAATGCGTTCTCGATCTTATGGCTGCTGTTGATAGCTATATCCCCAGCCCTGAAAGAGAAGACAATAAGCCCTTCTTACTCCCCGTTGAAGACGTATTCACGATCAGTGGTCGTGGTACCGTTGCTACCGGAAGAGTTGAACGTGGCGTAGCTAAAGTTGGCGATGCTGCTGAAATCGTTGGTCTTAAAGATGAAAAGACTAACACAGTTATTACCGGTCTTGAAATGTTCAGAAAACTTCTTGACGAAGCTCAAGCTGGTGACAACGTAGGCGCACTTCTCCGTGGTATCGACAGAAAGAACGTTGAAAGAGGACAAGTTATCGCTAAACCCGGTTCTATCCATCCTCATACCGAATTCACCGGTCAAGTTTACGTTCTTACCAAAGAAGAAGGTGGACGTCATACTCCGTTCTTCAACAACTATCGTCCTCAGTTCTA
>CAZPFZ010000099.1:0-6141 GCA_964585955.1 uncultured Acidiphilium sp. | reverse complement strand
TCGGGGTGTTTTTTGCGTTAAAAGCTAAGCGCACGTTATAATGTAGGCATTTTTGTGTTTTTTAGGGCGCGTTAACATTTTGGCAACAATAAAATTACAAAAATAAAATATTAAATTAACTTTTTTTAAATGATTATGTTGTAAAATCGTATACGTTAAATCACGCAAGGAGTCAATAATCATGAATGAACAAAAAACAATAGAACGTATTCGTTGCGGTTATCAGCCTCACGAACTTACAAAAATGGAAGAATTAAAAAAACTCGATAAAAAGGTGCGCCGCCCCGTTAAAGTTTTTGCTTATATTTTCGGTAGCCTAAGCGCTCTTGTATTCGGTACGGGAATGAGTCTTTCAACGAAGGTTATATTTGCAAATTTGCCATCGGTAATAGGTATTTCAATAGGCGTTGGTGGTATAATTTTGTGCGTTTTGAACTATTTAATATATAAAGGCATACTTAGCCACAGAAAGAAAAAATACGCAGAGCAAATTTTGCAATTGTGTGATCAAGCTTTAAATAAAGAAGAGGTAAAATAATATGAATGCAATCGAAATACGCGGTTTAACCAAAAGTTTTCGCGGAATGTACGCGCTAAACGGGCTTAATATGAATGTTCCTGTCGGCGCAATATATGGTTTTATAGGCGAAAACGGATCGGGTAAATCGACCACGGAAAAACTTATTTGCGGACATCTTGTCGCCGATAGCGGTAAAATCAAACTTTTTGGCAAAAGCGGTAACGATGCCGCAGTGCGTGCCAAAATAGGTGCGCTTATCGAAAACGCCGGTTGTTTTCCCGATTCAAGCGTGCGCGACAATCTTATTATGCAAGCCATAAATTTGGGGTTAGAAAACAGAGACGACGAAATAGAAAGGGTGTTAAAAATTGTCCGAATGCAAGACAGTGCCAACCTAAAATTTAAAAAATGTTCGCTCGGCATGAAACAGCGTATAGGTATAGCAATGGCGCTTCTCGGTGAACCTGCTTTATTAATTTTAGATGAGCCGATCAACGGATTAGATACCGACGGAATGCGCATCATGCGCGAAATTTTAGTGGATATTACAAAAACATACGGTTGCACGGTTCTTATATCTTCGCATATTTTGGGCGAGCTTGAAAAAATTGCCACTCATTACGGAATAATACGTCAGGGCAAAATGATACAAGAACTTTCCGCCGCAGAAATGGATGCGCGCTCTCGCGTGTTTGTCTCGCTAAAAACGTTAGATAACTCAAAAGCGGTTGCCTTTTTAAAAGAAAAATTCAAAAATGTTAGCCAAGAAGGCGAATATATTCGCGTTTACGATGTAGAAGATACCGAGCAAATAGTTCGCACACTTTTTACGGGCGGATATTCCGTCAGTGAAATTAAAAAGAACAAAGTAGGGTTAGAAGAATATTATATTCAGCTTATGTCGCAAAAGGAGGGGCAATAATGACCGATACAAAAAGATTGCAGTTTGAAACGCCGCGTTTTTCCAAACGCTTAAAGGGTATGCTCGGCGTTGATTTTTACAGATTATTTCACACCCCCGTTTTTTATATATTTTTGGCAATAGCGGCAATAATTCCCGCGCTTGTATCTATGGGCAACACAAGCGGCGATGGTGCAATGTTTTCAAATGCTTGGCAAATTATAGCGGCAAACAATCCGCTTTACGTTGTCAGCGACATAGGGGAATATGCTAATATGAACATGGTTTTTATTTTTGGCGGAATTATGCTCTCTATTTTTATCGGACACGATTACACAAGCGGTTATGTAAAACAGCTTTTTACCACTCACGCAAAAAAACAGGATTACATGATGTCAAAAAGCATAGTCGGTGCTTTTTCTATGGCGTGCATGTGCATAACATATTTAATTGGCGGTATTGCTTCGGCAATGTTTACGGGATTGTCCTTTTCGGTTAACGTAGGTTCACTGTTGTGCGCAATACTCGGCAAAATAATTATGAGTTTAGGTTGGGCAAGTTTATACACCTTTATCAACGTTATCTTCCGCAAGGCTTACGGCATTTCAATTACCCTTTGTTTTCTTTTGGGTACAGGTATTCCCGTTATTGGTGCCGCCGCAGTTTTAGGTAACACTTCGGTGCTTAATATATTCTTATACGGCTCGTCGGTTTATGCCTGCCTTAGCGCAAACCTGTTAAACGTTGTAGTTTGCCTTGTTGTTTCGGTGGCTTGGGCGGTAATTTACAATTTTGTGGGCACTTTATCGCTTTATAAGCGTGATGTATACTAAAATATGTTAGTCTCACGCTTTTTATAAGGAGAAATCAATCATGAATAATGCTATAGAAATTACTAATTTAATAAAAAATTTTGGCAGTAAACAAGCAGTTTGCGGTTTAAATATGACCGTGCCGGTAGGGAGTATATACGGTTTTATAGGCGAAAACGGATCGGGTAAATCCACAACCGAAAAGCTCATTTGCGGATTATTGGTGCCCGATGGCGGCAACATTAAGCTGTACGGTAAGGATTATTCCGATAGTGAAATTCGCGCAAAAACAGGCGTTTTAATAGAGTCCCCGGGTTGCTTTGCAAATTACAGCGTATGGAATAACATGATGCTTCACGCCACCAATCTTAATATCAAAAATCCCGAAGACGAAGTTAGAAGAGTGCTTACGCTCGTCAGAATGGAAGGTGCTGCTTCAAACAAGTTTAAAAATTGTTCGCTTGGAATGAAACAGCGCATAGGCATAGCAATGGCACTGCTGGGCAGCCCCAAATTGTTGGTTTTAGATGAACCGCTAAACGGGCTCGACGTAGACGGAATGCGCATCATGCGCGAAGTCTTAACGGATATAACCGAAAATTGCGACTGCACGGTTGTTGTGTCCTCGCACTTGCTTAGCGAACTTGAAAAAGTTGCCACGCATTACGGAATAATAAGACATGGCAAAATGATAAAGCAAATGACTGCCGAAGAACTCGATAAAAACTGCCGTACCTATGTTGCTTTGCAGACTAACGATATGGAAAAAACAAAAAAATTACTCAGTTTAAAATACTGTCGAGTAGAAAAAGACGAGCAGGATAATATTCGCATATACGATGCAGTAAAAGCCGAAGAAGTGTCCGATTATTTGTGTGAGCAAAATATATTCGTCACCAAACTTCAAACGTTAAAAATCGGGCTTGAAGAATATTATACGGACCTTATGAAGGAGGATATTTAAAATGGCAAGCAAAAATAAAACAAGCACATTGGGTGTAAAATCAATGATAAAAACGGATGGTAGAAGAATGTTTACCATGCCACTCGTATATATAATGATCGGCATTTGTTTTGTGGTGCCTATTTTAATACTTGTTATGACCACAATGATGCCTTCATCAAGTTTTGAACCGGTCACCGGGGAAGAAATAGTATCGCAAACATTTACAAACGTGTGGCAAGCGTTTGGTTCTCTTCCCGTAATTGCAAAGGCACGCCCTAACGGCGGTGCAAGTGCTTCGCAAATGGATATAACGAGCATGTGTAATATAAATATGTTATACTTTGCGGTTGCCGTTTTCGGCAGTATATTTATTGCACAAGATTTTAAAAGCGGATATGCAAAAAATCTTTTCACGTCACGCTCTAAAAAAAGCGAATACGTAATATCAAAAACAGTTTGCTTGTTCTTTGCGGCGGTAATAATGTTTATTGTGTATTTTATAGGCGCCATGGTTGGCGGAGCTATTGCAAGGTTATCATTTTCAACTGAAGGTTTCGGCGTCTTCGGTATAGTAATGTGCATGATAGCAAAAATATTTGCAACGCTGATTTTTGTTTCAATAACGGTTGCGGTAAGCGTTTCCGCCAAACAAAAACTTTGGCTTAGTATTTTGGGATCGTGCACGGCGGGTATGTTGCTTTATACAATGATCCCCATGGTAACGCCGTTAAACTCAACCCCATTAAACGTAGTGCTATGTGCGGCAGGTGGCGGCTTGTTTGCCTTTGCTTTAGGTGCGGTGAGCAATACCGTTTTAAAAAGAACAAGTTTGGCTTAATTGCGTTTAATGGTAACTTTATAAATTATATTATTATGTAAAACGGTTTGCTTTTTAGCAACCGTTTTTTATAACACGCAAAATAAAAAATAGGTGATAATCAACTTATAGCCCCTCTTTTTATTAAAAATTGAATATATTCGGCAGTATTTTTTTATATTTAGAATTTTTAAGCAAAGCTTAAACGTCTTGACATTATTTGTGCCTTTTATTATAATTGCTTTATAAGTTAAAAGTTTAATTATTTTAAAAACGGGTGTTGGTATGACGTATTTTATTTCCGATATTCACGGCGAATACGATTTATTAATTCAACTTTTATATAAAATAAAATTCTCGTCTACCGATCGGCTTTTAGTGCTCGGCGATATGATCGATAAAGGCAGTAACAGTATAAAAGTTTTGCAGCAAATATATTCACTTAACAATGCATACTGCATATTAGGCAATCACGAATACGATTTTTTAAAGTATTATAGGGCGCAAATGCATGATGCCGTAAGTGATTTTGAGTTTGTTTTAACCGGACTGCAAAATTATTTTCCCGATAAAGGCGCTTTTCTAACTTGGGAACTTCTCGATTGGTTAGATGGTTTGCCTTCGTATATTTCGCAAAACGAATTTTTAGGCGTGCATGCAGGTGTTCCGTTGGATAAAAACGGAAAATTCTTGCCCCTTTGCGATTGCATAACAGAGCAATTTGTGTACGACAGGAATTTTAAAGAGCCGTATACTTATATAAACGAAGAAAAAGTGGTAATATATGGTCATACGCCTACAAGCTATTTAAACTCTACCGGCGAAATAATAAAATATCTCGGACAAAACGGACAAAAGTATTCGCGCATACATATAGATACCGGAGTTTATTTAACGGGAATGCTCGGCTGCTACGCGTTTGAAGAAGATAAAGCCGTGTATGTTAAAAAATAAAATGGCGTTTTAATAGGAGAAAATATCAAATAAAGGCTTTGTTAAAAAAAGCGTAAATACAAGGCTATAAGTTGATTATTGGCATTTTTAAAGAAAAATTAACAAAAAAAAGGAACCAATCGGTTAAAAACCGAAAGGTCCCTTTTTTTAAAGTATTCGACATTCAGTTATAGTCATTTTGGAAAAAATAAATTGCCGTAAACAACAATTTAATTGTGGTAAGTTACGCTAAACGAATATGATAAACTTACCGAAACTTTTTGCGAATAAACAACTTGCGTATATTTATATTTTTCTTCAAGCTCTTTGTAATAGGCTTTAAATGCTTCCGAGTCGTTTAGTAGTTCAAGTTGTTTTTGCATAACCTCTTTTTCAAGGTTTTTAGCTGCTTCGTAATCTATTTCTTGCTTATAAGTTTGTAGAAAGCTGCGCTTCAAAATATTCAACAGTTGCAATATCGTTTTTTACCGAGAAAGAGGGGCGATATTCTTTATCTACTCCGTCAAACAAAATTACAATTTCCGTATTGCAGCTATGTTGTTGACAAGCATTGCCTAAAAAGGTAAGTTCGGGGAAATAATATTCGGCAGCTTCTAAAAAGTTATACTCGTATGTTTTATAAAGTAAAAAATCGCTTGAAGAATAAAAATATTTAAAGTCTTCCGCCGTTTGCAAAACTTCGTGGTTTTCCGAATCCGAGTTAATTAGTTGAACGCTTTTTACCTTATGGCGATAAATAGTATTGTGTCCGTTAACGCTTTCAATCTTGCCGCGCATATTGCATGCGGTTACCAAGAAAAGTGTAGCGACGCAAAAAAAGGTCAAAAATAAACCAATCGCTCTTTTCCTCATCGTCTCCATCCTCCCTTGCTTTCTTAATTTTAACATAAAAAAATAATTATGTCAATTATTTTGCTTATAAATTATTATCAATTTTGCAACTTACTTAAAACCAACCGCCAATGTATCGGGCAGTATACCTAATGTAATAAATATAAAAGTGAAGAATTAAAAGAGAATAGTAAAAAGAATAAAAATAAAAAACCGCATACATGCGGCTTTTCTTTTTTGGTGTATCCGACAGGAGTCGAACCTGCAACCGTCAGAATCGGAATCTGAAACTCTATCCAATTGCGCTACGGATACATATCATACATAAGATGTTGCTTGTTTATCATTATTATATACACC
>CAZPFZ010000098.1:0-6160 GCA_964585955.1 uncultured Acidiphilium sp. | reverse complement strand
CCTTATCACGGCGCATTTTAAGCACCGGATATAAGACGTCGTCAATAAAAATCTCTTTCAAACCGCATACTGATTCATACCCGTCGGTATAAAGTTTAACTTTAATCTCGCCGCGTATGCCTTGCGGTTTTAATACTGTTCCTATAAGCAGTTTTTCCATAGCGGATTATTGTATTTCGCTTTTTTCTTTGATTTCGATATTATACTTTATACCGCTTTTTGCAGCAGATGCTTTAACCAAAGTTCTCATAGCTTTGGCTATTTTGCCCTGTCTGCCGATAACTTTACCCATATCGTCTTCACCCAAAACAACGGTTACGGTAACAGACTTATCGCCTTGTTCCGTGAGGTATTCAACCTGTTCGGGGTGTTCGGCAAAAGTGCCTACGATATATTTTATAAGATCTAAAGTTTCTGTCATTTTATTAACCCTGTCCTTTTAACAATTAGTCCTTTTTCTTTTTGGGATTTGTTTTAGCGGGCGAAAGTTTTGCGGGTTTTTCGATAACGCCTGCATTAACAAGAAGCGACTTAACCGTTTCGGTAGGTTGAACGCCTTTAGAAAGCCAATCTTTAGATTTTTCAGCATCGATTACAACTTCTGCAGGATTGCTGATAGGATTGTAATGACCGACTTTGTCGATATACATACCGTCACGAGCAACTCTCGAATCAACTACTACGATACGATAGAAAGGACTTTTTTTATCGCCCATTCTGGTCAATCTCATTTTTACTGCCATTTTTATATTCCTCCTGGAAATAATTTTATCTTAATATGTATTTTGCAACTTGTTTAACAAGTCGCTATTTACCGTTTTTTGTTTGCAAAGATAGCAATAATCAACTTATAGCCTTACTTTTGCACTTTTTATTTACTCATTTTATTTAAGTTTGAAAGGTAATTTTCCGCCGCGGCGGTTTAACTGCTTCATCATTTGTTTTGTTTGTTCGTACTGCTTTAACAGTGCGTTAACTTCTTGAATAGATGTGCCGCTGCCGTTTGCAATACGCATTTTACGCGAGTAATTTAAAACATCGGGGTTTCGACGTTCTCTACCTGTCATTGAAAGTATGATCGCCTTCACACGCTCAATTTTGCGCTCGTCGATATCGCTTTCTTTAACATTGCTCATACCAGGCATCATACCTAACACGCTACCAAAGCCACCCATTTTTTTAATCATTTGGAACTGTTCGAGATAGTCTTCTAAGTTAAAAGAGTTTTCACGAAGCTTTTTTTCCATTTTTTTGGCGTCTTCTTCGGTAACAGCCTCTTGAGCTTTTTCTATAATTGTTAAAACGTCACCCATACCGAGTATACGTTTTGCCATACGATCGGGATAGAACGGTTCTAAATCACCAAGTTTTTCGCCAACACCCGCAAATTTTATGGGCTTGCCCGTTACTGCTTTTATAGAAAGACATGCACCGCCACGAGTATCACCGTCTAACTTGGTAAGAACTACGCCTGTTACTTCTAATCGTTGATTAAACGTTTCGGCTACTTCGACGGCAACTTGACCGGTCATCGCATCGACCGTGAGAAGTATTTCGTCGGGATGGACGGCGTTTTTAATGTTTTCAAGCTCCGCCATTAACTTTTCGTCTATTTGCAGTCTGCCGGCGGTGTCGATAATAACATAATCGAAACCAAAACGTTTTGCGTGAGCAATAGCTTTTTCGGCAATATCTACGGGGTTAACCTGCCCCATTGAAAAAACTTCGCATCCGGCTTTTTCGCCAACAGTTTTTAATTGGTCTATTGCGGCAGGTCTGTATACGTCGCCTGCTACAAGCAAGGGCTTTTTGCCTTGTTTTTTTAATAACGCGCCGAGTTTTGCCGAAAGCGTTGTTTTACCGGCACCTTGCAAACCGCACATCATAACGACCGTGGGCGGATTTGAAGAAACAGCAAGCTTGCTGTTTGTGCTACCCATAAGCGAAACAAGTTCGTCGTTAACAATTTTTATAACCTGCTGTGCGGGACTTAAACTTTTTAAAATGTCCTGTCCTAAGGCTTTTTCGGAAACATCGGAAACAAATTTTTTAACGACGTTTAAATTAACGTCGGCTTCTAAAAGGGCTATACGTATTTCACGCATGGCTTGCTTGATTTCGAGTTCGGTTAATTTACCGCGCTTTGTAAGCTTGCTGAATACGTGATTGAGTTTTTCGCCGAGTGAAGCAAAAGCAGCCATTACTTGCCCTCCATTATATTTAAAATTTTGTCAATTAAGACGGGATCGGTTTGTTCGCGACTAAACAGCGCGTTTAATTTAGCTGTTTTATCACAAAAACCTAACTTTTGTTCGTAATACAAAAGCTGTTTTTCGGCAGACGCTAAAGCATCTTTTACTGCTTGCCGCGATATACCTTTTATTTCGGCAATTTCGCCAAGCGATAAATCTAAGCCGAAATAATCCTCTGTTAGTTCTTGCTGTTTATCGGTTAAAAGCGAACCGTATACGGCATATAGCCTGTAAATAGAAAGATTTTTGCCTTCCATAACAAACCCCTGTAAAGCTTTGCGCCTTTACACTTGAATTATTATATAAAATCCTCTGAACAAAGTCAAGCGTTTTTTATACGTTTTTTAATAATGACTTTCTCTTTTTTTCCATATCAGAAAAAGGCTTGCCGTCAAGTTAACCGACTATCTGTTGCCGATTATTTGCATTAAAACGTTTTAGCAACGTTTTTACTGTGGCGGGGGATTAAAACCGTCAGTTTGCGGTAAATTTTTTATGCGTTCTTCTAACGAATTGTTTTGCAAACGTACGGTTATATATAAGGAAATAATAGTACAGATTATTTTAAAAATTACGTCTAAATAACCGAATGAGGATGGAAAAACGGTAAGAGCATACAGTATGATTACAAGCACGAGAAGTAAATACACCGAGAAAAAGTTACCTTTGCTTTTTTTACCGAATACTTCTGTTACGGAAACAACATTGCCTACGACAACAGACCAGCTCATTATAAGAGTGGGGAAGAAAATACACGAGAAAAAGAGCGAATCCATTGCTTGTTCTAGCGCTTGAACTAAATATAGCGAATTATCTATTATAGCAGATCCGTTATAATGCTCATTGCCGGAGACTATAATTTCGACCGATACAAAAAAGGATGAAAACATAGTTTGCATTGCGCTTATAACAGCATAGCCCATGCCTACGCATACGGCAATTAAAATGTTTGTTGAAGTTTGTGATATGTTATACATTTTTGAAAGCAATGCTACAAAAGTTAGCTCACCCAAGCCCCATAAAATGGGAACTATTAAAATGTCTATAGTACTTTTGTATATAGATCTTACCAAAAAAGTATTACAAATGGTATTTATAACCACGTGCAAGAGCATGCCGAAGAAAAAAGAACAAAACAGTTTAAAAAATGAAACGCCTGTTTTATCGGCTATTTCGTAATTAAAAACTATAAACAAGCACGGCAAGGCGCACGGCGCTATTGTTAACAGCAAGGGTAAAAACAACTTGCTATCGACAAGCTTGCTCATAAGATACAGCATTAAACACATTACAGCAAAAACAATTAGGTATTTTAAGGTTTTTACCGGTTTTAACAATGTATATATTTGGTCTTCTTCTCTATTTTTATCGAGCGACAAAGCGGCAACCATAAGCCTGAAAATATTGGGCTTTTTTATTACAGTTTCGTTTTTTTCAACGTAGTTTTCCATAACGGAAGCCACTATTCCGTCCTGTTCGGCTTGCCCGTCTTGCGCGAGATCTTCATAACTTTGCAGTTTTAATATTTCTTCGGTTGTGCCTTTTGTGGCGTTTGTGTTATTATTTTCTTCCATCGCCGACCAATCCTTTAAATTCTATAAAAAAGTTACTGCCTACACGCTTTTTTGATATAACGCCAAACTTTAACTTGTGATTTTCGAGTATTGTTTTTACTATTGATAACCCTAACCCCATGCCTTTTACCGGGCGTTGATGTGTTTCGGAAAAACGGTAATATTTTTCCCATATGGTATCTATTTGTTCGGAGGATATCCCCTTGCCGCTATCTATAATTTCCAATAACAATACGTTGTTTTCTTTGCGCGATAAATAAACCTTTACCGTTTTATCTTCGCCCGTGTAGTTTATTGAATTACCTATGAGATTATATACTACCTGTTCGATTTTTTGCTCGTCGCACGAGGTGAATAAATCGCTTTCGATATGGCTTTGTATTGTGTAGCCTTTTGTTTGAATGAAATCGTGAAAACGGTATATTACCCTTTCGACAAGCTCGGATAAGTTTACGTTTTCGTACTTTAAAGCAGATGTATTATTTTGCAGTTTTGATAGGTCTAAAATATCGTTTACAAGCATTGTAAGCCTATCGGCTTCTTCGATAATAACGTTTGTGTGGGCGTCGCGCTTTTGCTTGTTTTCGCCTGATAAATCGCGAATCATTTCGGCATAAGCCTTTATCATGGTGAGCGGCGTTTTTAAATCGTGCGTGACGTTGGCAAGCAAATCGCGCTGAAGATTGCCTGTTTTTGCTATTTCCTCTTTAGCTTTGTTTAAGGTATCGGCAAGCTCATCGAGCTCTTCATAGCCATCACCCGTAAAAACAACGCTGTTATCGTTTTCTGCCCAACGCTTTGCCGTTTCGGACATGTTACGTATGGGTTGAGAAAGCTTTGTTGCCATTGCCCAAGCTATAAAAAATGAAAGCAAAACTACTATAACGGTTACCGTAATAAGTTGATATTGTATAACGGTTACGGCTTCGGCAAGAGATTCTTTGGACGATATTAAAAACAAAACATAATTGCCCAATTGATTTGATACGTTTGATGCATACACGCAAAATTGAGTATCTTCGGCATTACCGTCAAAATAATCGCATATATATCCGTTTTCAAGTTCGACGCCTTCGTTGAGCTTTTTTATTGCTTCATCAAAAACGTTTGAGTTTTTTATGCCTACAGGGCCGTTTGTGTTAGGCTTTGGCCCGCCTTGCGGCGCAAAACAAGAATACGCCGATTCTACCACAAGCACTCCCTCGTTGTAATAAGCAAGGTATGTGTATATACCCGATTCGTTTGCTCCTACCGCACTGTTTACCCAATCATCCACCTTCTCGTTGGTTACGGCATCAGTTTTATTCATATTCATTGCGGCGGAAAGCTCGTTGCCCTTTTGTATTAAATTATCGTAACGTATTTTTTGATAAAAGGCATCCAAAAACACTACTTGCAATACCCAAATTGCAAGCATTATGATTACCGTATAAATTATAAAATATAGCCAGACGTAATATTTCATCCGACGCAACGAATTTAGTTTTATATTACTCATTGTTATAACAGCCTCTTTTGCGACGACGTTACCTTGCAATCGACCGTTTTGCCAATTGCCTTATTATTTTTTTATTGTTTTACAAACAAATTACGGCTCGAATTTATATCCGTGACCGCGCAATGTAACTATAAACCTGCGGTATTCCTTTAAATTACTGCGCAACATTTTTATATGCGTATCTATGGTACGATCTTCGCCTACGAATTCGAACCCCCAAACGTTTTTTAAAAGGGCCTTTCTCGATAACGCTTGACCTTTGTTTTTTACCATGAAAAACAATAATTCGTATTCCTTAGGAGTAAGGTCGGCTTTTGCTCCGTTTACATAAACGTTTCTGCCTATCATATCTACTTCTAATCCCTCAAACTTGTATATCATGCGAGCTTTACCGCTTGCGTTACGACGTGCAAGCACCGCGGAAACCCTTGCCATAACTTCTTTTGGTGAAAAAGGCTTAACAACGTAATCGTCTATGCCCAACTCAAACCCGAAAAGTTTATCGTATTCCTCACTGCGAGCAGAAAGCATAATGACGGGTACGTCGTTTGTTTTTCGTATTTCTTTTACGGCGGAAAAACCGTCAAGCTTGGGCATCATTACATCCATTATTACAAGGTCGTATTTATTTGTTAAACATTTTTGCACGGCTTCCATTCCGTTTACAGCGGAATCGACCTCGAAATGCTCGAACTCGGCATACTCCCTTAAAACTTCTATTATTTTTTCTTCATCGTCTACTATAAGCAATTTTTTTTGCATTTTTTTACTCCGTTTGTATTAATAAATATCTTTTTTACCAATGTTTGCTTTTATATAACATTATTATATAATCT
>CAZPFZ010000097.1:0-6168 GCA_964585955.1 uncultured Acidiphilium sp. | reverse complement strand
AACTATATATGTTAAAATTATAAAAAAATAGGAGGCTTGTTTTATGGCAAAAAAAGATACACAAAAAACAAAATACAGAGTAAAATACGATAAACAAATGTATTCAAATATTGTTTCCGCTTTGGCGTATATATTGCTCGGAATAATGTTTTGCATTTGGCAAGATGCAGTTTTAAAATGGATAATGCTTATTTTCGGTGTTTTACTTATAGTAAAGGGTACGGTAGATGTTCTTGCGCGTTTTGTTACGGTAGGGGCAATCGAAATCGCAATAGGCGTTTTAACCATAATATTCGGCTTTACTGCAGTTAAGATTGCTTTAATAGTCTTCGGTATTTTAATTGCTGTTTACGGTTTTTCGGGCTTGCTTAACGGCGGATACAAAAATTTGTTTTCGCTTATAGTTTGCGGACTTACAATCGCCGGCGGAATATTGCTCGCATGTAATTCGTCGGGGGCTATTCAATGGCTGTTTATAGTTGTAGGCGTAATGTTTATAGTTGACGGCGTTTTAGCCCTGCTCGGTAAAAAAATCAAACGCTAAAAATTGCCCTATAAGTTGATTATCGCATATTTTAACCTGCCAAACGGCAGGTTTTTTCGTGCCCTTTTTAGTGTTTTAGATGTTTTATTTTTTTGCGTTTAAGCTTTTGTTTGTCAAAAGTAAACTTTTTTTGCGAAAAAACAATAAAATAGTAGCGGGATACCTAAGAAAAGTGTTTAACGTTATATATGCGATATTTGGTATAGGATTTGTTTTTGTAATGACGGCGTGCGGTGCTGCATGCGTTTTTTTTACCGCTAAACACGGCAATAAAAATATGATAGGCGGCGTTGCTGCAGGTATTATGCTTGCTGCATCCGTGTGGTCGCTTTTGTTGCCGGCCGAAAAAAGCGCGCTTAGCTTAAATCAGCCGGCTTGGCTTGCTGTAACGTTAGGTTTTTTTATTGGCGCGGCAATGTTATTTATTACCGATTTATTTTATCCGTCTGCCGATAACTCTTGCAAAAGTCGTTGTAAAAAGATATGGCGCGCTATGACTATTCATAATTTTCCGGAGGGTATGGCTGTTGGCGTTGCTTTCGGGTGTGTTTCTTTGGCTACAAAAAACAGTGTTAACATAAGCGATTATTCGGGGGCAGTGGGTATTGCCATAGGGATAGGTTTGCAAAATTTCCCCGAAGGTTTTGCTACATCTTCGCCTTGGCTCGCTTGCGGAAAAAGTAAAAAATATTCCTTTTTTATGGGTGTTTTAAGCAGTTTATCCGAAATAGCGGGTGGGCTTGTAGGTTTTTTTCTTTGCGAAATATCGCTTAGCGTTGCCCCCTTTGCGTTATCTTTTGCGGCAGGTGCTATGATTTACGCTTGTGTTACCGAACTTATTCCCGAATGCTGTTTAAACGTTGTAGGTAAAATTAGCTTTCTTGTCGGTTTTTTTGTTATGACCGTATTAGATCTTTTGCTCGGTTGAGTAGTGAACAATAATAGCATATGTAGAAACGAAATAGAAAAATAAGCAAGAGAGTGCAAAGCTTGTCCTTGTTAGCTTAAAGCAACAAAAAAGCCTTATAAAATCAAAAATTTTCTTGATTTTTTTAAGGCTTTTACCTTTGTATGGTTGACGACCGCCGATACAATATGTTAGAATAAGGATAAAGGGATATCTATACATTTATATCGATATCGATATATTTTTTATAAATATACTTTTAAAACTTTTAAATACGTTTTTCGAGGCATACACCTAAGAGGGGAAAATGTGCATACCGAAAACGCAGCAAACTACGTCGGAGGATTATATGAAAAAAATCAGCAACATCGCATTTGACGGAACTCCGGAGCAGGAAACTCAGCTTAGAGCTGCTCTGAAAGAGCTCAAAAACCTGCCCGGCGGCCTTATGCCGGCAATGCAACAAGCGCAAGAAATATACGGATATCTGCCGCAAGAAGTAGAGCAGATTATAGCGGACGAAATGGGAGTTTCACTCGCTGAAGTATACGGAATAGCCACTTTTTATGCGCAATTCGCACTTTCGCCCAAGGGCAAGTATAAAGTTTCCGTTTGTTTGGGAACGGCTTGTTACGTTAAGGGCTCGGGCGATATATTTAACGAATTGCAAAAAATACTCGGTGTTGAAAGCGGCGGCGTTACAGCCGATAAAAAGTTTTCGCTTGACGCAACGCGTTGCATAGGATGTTGCGGTCTTGCCCCCGTAATGACGGTTAACGATGAAGTTTACGGCAAAATTACGCCAAAAGACGTTGCGGGAATTATCGCGCAATACAATAAATAATATAGCGGCGTTAATTCGTCGAGCAATGTAACGGAGGAAAATTTTAATATGAGAACAGTTGAAGAGCTTAACGCTTTAAAAAAGAAAAAGGGCGAACTTTTTACTGCCGGCAAATACCATATTCTCGTTTGCGGCGGAACAGGTTGTACGTCCAATAAATCAATGGAAATTATTAAGGCGCTTAACGAAGGCGTTGAAAAAAGAAATTTAACCGAAAAAGTTAGGGTTGTAATGACGGGCTGTTTCGGACTTTGCGCTAAAGGCCCCATAATGGTAATTTATCCCGAAGGTACTTTTTACCATTCGGTAACTGCTGCCGACGTTGAAGAAATAATCGAAACGCATATTTTAGGCGGCAAACCCGTTGAAAGACTTTTACATAAAGAAGAGGGTTCTAACGAACACATTAAGAGATTGGAAGATACCGAGTTTATGAAAAAACAGCATCGTCTTGCTTTACATAACTGCGGTGTAATCAATCCCGAAAGTATAGATGAATATATCGCAAGAGATGGTTATCAAGCACTTGCTAAAGTACTCACACAAATGACTCCGCAAGAGGTTATAGATGTTGTTTTGGCAAGCGGACTTCGTGGCAGAGGCGGCGCAGGCTTCCCCACCGGCAGAAAGTGGGCTTTCGCAAAAGCTTCGGCAGGCGATATTAAATATGTTTGCTGTAACGCAGACGAGGGGGACCCCGGTGCGTTTATGGATAGATCTGTTCTTGAAGGCGATCCTCATGTGGTTGTAGAAGCAATGGCAATTGCCGCTTACGCTATCGGTAGTAAACAAGGTTATATATACATAAGAGCTGAATACCCTATAGCTGTTCAAAGATTACAAAAGGCTATCGACTCTGCAAGAGAGCACGGTATGCTTGGTAAAAATATTTTCGGTACCGACTTTGATTTCGATTTGGAAATTAGACTTGGTGCAGGTGCATTTGTTTGCGGCGAAGAAACCGCACTTATGACTTCTATCGAAGGTAAGCGTGGCGAACCTCGCCCCAGACCTCCTTTCCCTGCCGTTAAAGGTCTTTTCGGAAAACCCACTATTTTAAATAACGTTGAAACATACGCTAACGTTCCTAAAATTATATTAAACGGCGCCGAATGGTTCGCTTCTATGGGAACAGAAAAGAGCAAGGGAACAAAAGTATTTGCGCTTGGCGGAAAAATCGTTAATACCGGACTTGTTGAAGTTCCTATGGGAACAACCCTTCGCGAAATAGTTTACGATATAGGCGGCGGTATTCCTAACGGCAAAAAATTTAAAGCCGCTCAAACGGGTGGACCTTCCGGCGGCTGTATTCCTGCCGAACACCTCGATGTTCCTATCGATTACGACAACTTAATCGCAATAGGCTCAATGATGGGTTCTGGTGGTTTAATTGTTATGGACGAAGATAACTGTATGGTAGATATAGCTAAATTCTTCCTTGAATTCACCGTAGACGAATCTTGCGGCAAATGCACGCCTTGCAGAATAGGTAATAAGCGTTTGCTCGAAATGCTCACAAAAGTTACCGAAGGCAAAGCAACCATGGAAGATCTTGACAAAATGGAACAGCTTTGTTATTACATAAAACAAAACTCTCTTTGCGGACTCGGTCAAACTGCTCCCAACCCCGTATTATCAACCTTGCGTTATTTCAGAGATGAATACGAAGCGCACGTTAAGGATAAAGTTTGTCCCGCACATGTTTGTAAAAAACTTGTCAGATATGCTATCGATAAAGATAAATGTATCGGTTGCGGCGCTTGTGCTCGTCAGTGTCCTGCAGGCGCAATTGAAAGAACTGATTACGTGGCTACCGGTCACAAACTTGCTTCAATGAGTATTAACAGCGATAAATGCGTTAAATGCGGCGCATGTGTAGGCTCTTGTAAGTTTAAAGCTATAGCAAAGGCATAAGGGAGGAAGAAAAATGGTAAACATTAAAATTAACAATATAGCCGTTAGCGTTCCCGAAGGAACTACCATTTTAGAAGCGGCAAAAAGCGTGGGTATAAAAATCCCCACACTGTGCTATATGAAAGAAATTAACGAGATAGGCGCATGCCGCGTTTGCGTGTGCGAAGTTAAAGGTGCAAGAAGCTTTGTTGCAGCTTGTGTATATCCCGTTAACGAGGGTATGGAAGTATTCACCGATACTCCTGCTATTCGCGCAGCGAGAAAAACTACTATCGAATTACTTCTTTCAAATCACAATAAATCATGCCTTTCTTGCGAAAGGAACATGAATTGCGAACTACAAGAACTTGCTTACGAATACGGTTGCGATATGAACGCTTTCAGTGGCGAAATGACAGCTACCGCCGAAGACGATTCAACCGATTATCTTATAAGAGATAACAGTAAATGCGTACTTTGCCGTAGATGTGTTGCTGTATGTAAAGCTATACAACACGTTGCCGTTATCGGTACGCGTAACCGTGGCTTTTTAACAGATATAGGCTGTGCTTTTAACGAAGATTTAGCAGAAACTTCTTGCGCGGCTTGCGGTCAGTGCATAAATGTTTGTCCTACCGGAGCTCTTCGAGAAAAGAGTGAAATAGATAATGTTCGCGCCGCTATAAACGATCCCGAAAAAGTTGTTATTGTTGGGGCTGCTCCCTCTGTTAGGGCTGCTCTCGGCGAAGAATTCGGCAATGCAATCGGTACTAATGTAGAAGGTAAAATGAATACGGCATTAAGATTGCTCGGATTCGATCGCGTTTTCGACGTTAACTTTGCTGCCGATCTTACCATAATGGAAGAAAGTCACGAATTTATCGAACGCGTACAGCAAGGTGGCAAATTGCCACTTATTACCAGCTGTTCGCCCGGTTGGATAAGATTTATGGAATACTATTATCCCGAACTTATCCCCAATATTTCAACTTGCAAATCTCCGCAACAAATGTTCGGTGCTGCAATTAAAACTTATTATGCCGAAAAAGCAGGCATCGATCCTAAAAATATTTATGTTGTTTCGGTTATGCCTTGCGTTGCTAAAAAGTTTGAAAAGAATAGACCCGATCAAGCTGCTTCGGGCTATCCCGATATAGATGCCGTTTTAACCACAAGGGAACTTGCTAAAATGATCAAGAGTAGCGGCATACTCTTTAACGAATTAAGCGAATCCGGATATGATGATCCTATGGGTGAATATACCGGCGCCGGCGTAATCTTCGGCGCAACGGGCGGCGTTATGGAAGCTGCTCTGCGTACCGCAGTTGAAACCCTTACCGGTGAAACGCTTGAAAAAGTTGATTTTACCGCTGTAAGAGGCACTGACGGAATAAAAGAGGCTACCTACAAGGTTGGCGAGCTTGCCGTTAACGTTGCTGTTGCAAGCGGACTTGCTAATGCAAAACAGCTTTGCGAACAAATTAAAAACGGAACTTGTAAATATCAATTTATAGAAATAATGGCTTGTCCCGGCGGTTGCGTAAACGGTGGAGGTCAACCCATACAGCCTGCTCACGTCAGAAGAAATACAGATATCCGTGCACTTAGGGCGAGCGTGCTTTACAATATAGATGCCGACAGTAAGTCGAGAAAGAGCCACGAAAACTCTTCGGTTAAAAAAATGTACGACGAATATTTTACAGCGCCCGGCAGTCACAAGGCGCATGAAGTATTACATACTTCTTACGTAGCTCGTAAAAAATAATTTGTTTTAATTTTTTAATAGGTAAATAAAAACCACACCCCGAAATCATTTTTGTTTTCGGGGTGTGCTTGTTTGTGTGTGTTGCGATGATTATGGTATGTTGGGTTTAGGGGAGATTTAGAATAAAAAAAATCGCATCTTTTACGATACGATTTTATGTTGGTCGGAGTGACAAGAATCGAACTTGCGACCTCTTGAACCCCATTCAAGCGCGC
>CAZPFZ010000096.1:0-6321 GCA_964585955.1 uncultured Acidiphilium sp. | reverse complement strand
AAAGTAAAGTAAATTAAATTAAATTAGTCGCTTTACGATACAATAATAATTGCGTTACGCCACATTAATGCAATTTTTTTAAGTTTTTATGCATTTTCAAAATATGCCGTTAGCCTAAAAAGAGGTTGCTTTTTATATTTTTCAACTAATAATTTTTTTTACGCTATTTTCGGGGCGTTTGATTTGCAAAAAAAATAACTATATGTTACAATAAAGAAAATTAACAAATATTCAGGAGCGATTCATGGATATCAATCAACTAACTATTAATGCAATCAGGGTTTTATCTGCCGAAGCTATAGATAAAGCAAATTCCGGACACCCAGGATTGCCTTTGGGTGCTGCACCCGAAGCCTACACACTTTTTGCCGATTTTATGAAGTTCAATCCGAAAAATCCTCATTTTGACAACCGAGACCGTTTTATCCTTTCAGCAGGACACGGCTCGATGATGAATTATGCATTATTACATCTTTTCGGATACGGTGTAACCAAAGAAGATTTAATGAATTTTCGTCAATTGGACAGCAAAACGCCCGGTCACCCCGAATACGGCGTTACTCCCGGTGTGGAAATAAGCACCGGTCCTCTTGGTCAAGGCATAGCAAACGCCGTTGGTATGGCTATAGCCGAAAAGCATTTGGCAAGCATATTTAATAAAGAAGACTACCCCATAGTTGACCACTACACCTATGCGCTTTGCGGCGACGGTTGCATGCAAGAAGGCATAGAATACGAAGCGGCTTCGCTTGCGGGAACTTTAAAACTATCTAAGTTGATTGTTTTATACGATAAAAACAACATTACAATAGAAGGTAACACCGACCTTGCCTTTACCGAAAACGTAGGCGCAAGACATAAAGCACAGGGCTGGAACGTTATTACCGTTAACGATGCAAACGATTTAGTTCAACTTAAACGCGCCCTTAAAAAGGCAAAATCGCAACACGAAAAGCCCTCGCTTATTATTTGCAACTCCGTTATAGGGTTTGGCTCACCATTGCAAGGCACGGCTAAAGTACACGGTACGCCGCTCGGTGCGGAAGGCCTTGCAAAATTAAAAGAAAACCTCGACTGGAATTGCGAACCCTTTGAAATACCCGAAAGCTTAAAAGCTCAAAGACAAAAATATATTGACAAAGGCAGACGTCTTGAAAGAAAATGGCGTTCTTTATTTGCAGGTTACGCTTTGGAATACCCTGAACTTGCCGAACAATATACGGCATATATGAACGGTAAAGTTGATTTAAGCAAAATAACGCAAGACTTGTTATCTTTTGAAAAACCCGACGCTACAAGAAATACAAGCTATACCGTGCTTAATAAAATTGCCGATGCCGTTCCATTTTTATTTGGCGGAAGTGCGGATTTAGGTCCTTCGAATAAAACGGTTATGAAAAACCGCGAATATTTTGCGGCAACCAACCCCACCGGTAGCAACGTACATTTCGGCATAAGAGAGCACGCTATGGCTGCTATTTGCAACGGCATTGCGGCTCACGGCGGTTTGGTGCCTTATTGCTCAACCTTTTTTGTGTTCAGCGATTATATGAAAAATGCAATCCGCCTTTCGGCTATGATGAAGTTGCGCGTTATTTACATTCTTACGCATGACAGTATTGGCGTAGGTGAAGACGGGCCTACACACCAACCTATTGAACAACTTGTAGGATTGAGAGCTATACCCGGACTTAACGTTATAAGACCTGCCGACGGAAAGGAAACTGCTTACGCTTACATTAAAGCTTTAAATACCGATGGTCCTACCGTGCTTGTTTTATCGAGACAAAACTTGCCGCAATACGAAGAAAGCAACCAAAACGCACTGAACGGCGGATATGTTTTATCGGATAGCGAAAAACAAACACCTGATTGTATTTTGATTGCAAGCGGTTCTGAAGTGGAATTATGCATGAAGGCAAAACAAGCTTTAAAACTTGAAAATATAGACGCAAGAGTGGTTTCGATGCCCTCTACAGATATTTTTGAACAACAAACGGAAGAATACAAACAAAGCGTGTTGCCCGCTAACGTAAAAGCTCGCGTTTGCGTTGAAGCAGGCTGCTCGTTAAGCTGGTATAAGTATGCGGGCGACTTGGGAAAAATTCTTTCTATTGACTGTTTTGGCGAATCCGGCAAAGATAAAACACTGTTTGAAAAATACGGATTCACCGTTGAAAACGTATGCAATAAAGCAAAAGAAAGCATTAAATGCACAAATAAATAATAAATTTGATTGTTATAGAAAAACCGCTACGACTAAAAATAAGCCGTAACGGTTTTTTTATACTGAAAAAAATATTGTAGCATTAAATTTTAAGTTGAAAAATTTAGGCTTGTTTTACCCTTAATTTTACACCGCCGCATAATAATTCGGAATAGGAAAAACTAGTTTTGCCGTTAAAACATTCGGACGGAGCAACGGTAAACAATGCGGGATACATTGCGGCGATTACGCCTTGATAACACACACTTTTGTTGCGCCCTAAATTAACTTTTACGTCTATACTTTTACCCATAAGCGAATGTACGTATTTTTTTGCGTCGTTTAAACTGATTTTTGTTTTTATCATAGTTTGTTTATGTGCATTATTACACGAATTTATACCAAAAACAAAAATATTCATATGAGAGAATATGACAAACAAAATAAAAATACCAAGATTATACCGCGCAAAAAAGTTAAGTACGCGATGAAAATTTTTACAATCCGAGCTGTTTATCTATTTCGCTGAGAGCGTTTTCGAGTTCGGCAATTTTAACAACGTAATCGTCGTTAACACAAAGTTCTTGCCTTGCCTGATTTAACTGCATGTTTAATTCGTCTATTTTTTCAGAAATATCTTTTGCATAATCTTTTAATCCGCCCATAAAATTTTCAAGTTTGGTAACGGCGCCTATAGAAAATGTTGCAATATCTACCGTATAGCGCGTGTTGCCCGATAAAACAAGATATGGGCGTATCTTGTTAAAATTGGCGGGTAAATATAACTTGAATGTGTTTATATCGGCTATAAAAATATCTTGCGAATTAAGCGCGTTTTGAGCTATGGTTTTTGAAATAAGTTGGGCTATAAGTTGTTTATCGGCTATTCCGTGATTTTTTTCTACATCTAAAATATCCGCTTGTACAAGACTTAAACGTTTGCGTTCTGTTTCTATTTCGGATGGCAACATTTGCGTCATTTTTTCCAAAGCATCGCGCTTTAAACGCTCGGCGCGCTCTAAAGCTTTTAGGCGAGCAATTTCGTTACACGTTTCTACCCTGTTTTTTATAAGCGGATTACCTATGGCAAGCGCTTTTACCTCGGCATAGCTTAAAACGGCGTCGTCTAACCTGCGTTCGTCGGCTCCGCTTGCAGTACCGGTAAGCAATTCCGTTATAAATCGCTGTTTATTTTCAAGCAGTTGCCAAGAATATGCATCAAAACTGCCATCGGTTACATAACGATAAATATATACAACCTCGTTAGTGTTGCCGCGACGAACTAATCTACCGTCTCGCTGAACCATATCGCTTGGACGCCAAGGGACATCAAGGTGATGAATGGCAATAAGTTTTTCTTGCACATTTACGCCCGTGCCGAGCTTAAAGGTTGAACCAATAAGTACGCGTATAACACCTTTATTGACACTTTCAAACATTTTTGCACGCTTGCCGTCGCTTGTTGCGTCATGCACAAAACCTATCTGTTTTTCAGCTATGCCTAAGCTCATTAGTTCCTGTTTTAAACAGTCGTAAACGTTAAATTCACATTTTGGCGTGCCTATATCGCAAAAGATTAATTGTGTTTTTCCGTTAAACTTTTTATATAATTCATATGTTTTTTCGGCGCAAGCCCGTATTTTTTTACCGGGGTCTTCGCCGCATTCTTCGTCTACTAAACGCGCGTCAAGCGCGAGTTTTCTACCATCCGTTGTAACTTTTAAAAGATTATCGGTTTTTCTGTCAACCTCGCCTGCTCTAATTTTTTCCACCCGCGAAGATAATTCTTTAAGCAAGTTTTTTTGCGCGTTGGTCTTTTTTACAACAATGGTTGAAATACTGCCTATTTCGGGCAAACCGTCGCGACCGGCAGCTTGGAAATCGGTAAAACCGTTTATCATATGCGATAGTTCGCGCAGGTTGTTAAACCTGTTAAAACGCGTTGCAAGCCTATAATTATCGGTATCTACATCCACTTCGTATGTGCGCGTTATTTCACCAAACATACCTGCCCAGTTATCAAAATAATCGAGGTCGGTGTAAAGCAATTCTTCACGCGTGAGATATTTTTGCATAACGTAAATATCCGCCACCGAATTTGTAACGGGCGTTCCGGTAGCAAAAACAACTTTTCCGCCGCTAAGTTTTACGCTATTGGTTTTTCTGAATACGTCGGCACACTTTTCAGAGCCTTCTACATTAAGCCCTTTTATTGTGCCTATTGAACTTGATAGTGGTAAATTTTTATAATTATGCGCTTCATCTATAAACAAAGCGGTTATGCCTAAATCGTCAAAATCAAGCTTATCACCTTTTGCAAGCACCTTTTTTTGCGCCTCGTTATAGCGTTCAAGCACCTTTTCGCGCTCTTTGGTAAGAAGGGTATTAAGTCTGTTTTTTACTTTAACCCTTTTTCTTATATTTTCTAAACAAGCAAACTCTATTTCGTCGGCATTTGCTTTTAATTCGGCAGCCTCGTTTTTGTAGCCCGCAGGAATAAGTTCGAACGAGCTGTATGCCATAATTATAGCCTCGTAATCGCCGTTTTTTATTTGATTAAGCACGTATTCGCGCTTTGACGGCGTAAAATCGGACGGTTCTATAACGAGTATTTTCGCATTAGGATAAAGCAATAAATAATCCTCTCCCCACTGCGATAAAATAGAGTTTGGCACGACTATCATATTCTTTTTTGACAGCCCGCTTTTATACATTTCGTGCACGGACACAACCATTGCGTAAGTTTTGCCCGCGCCGACATCGTGAGCAAGCAAAGTTGAAGGATTTTGCAGTATGCGCGCAACCGCCTTTTTTTGGTAATCATATAGCTGAACGCCGTTTGCTATATCGTTTAGTTGCAAATTATCGCCACTGTAACTGCGCGAACGGTAACAGTAAAATTTTTCGTAAAATACGTCTACGAGCTCTTCTTTTTTTTCGGTAGGCAGATCTTTTAGCCAACGATTGAAACTTTCTATTACCCTTGTGCGTTTTTCTTCGGCAAACATGGTTTGTTCTTTGTTGAATTTTCTGCCTTTTTTGCCGTTTTCTTCGGGATCGGTAATACGAATTTGTTCATGATTTAAAGTTTTTTCGATAATTTTAAACATATCCATGCGCTCGGTGCCGTATGTTTTTGACGCAATAACGGTAGAACGCACGTCTACGTTTAAAATGACCGACCAATCGTGCATTTCTTTTTGATAATAAACATCGCATATGCGTTTGTTTCGTATGAGCGACAAACGATATAGATACTGAACGTAATCGGCAACGTAATCGGGCGGAAGCCATGGTGAGCCCAATGTAACGAATATATCTGAAAATTCAGGTTTGGGCGGCATTACGGCGCACAATGCTTGAATATTTTCGGTATATCTGCCCGATATTTTGTTTGCCTCTACCGCGCGCCTGTATTTGCGCATTAAATTACCGGACAAATATTCGTCTGCCGTTACGTAACCGCTATAAAAATATTCGTTGGCGCAATCAGGATCGCGATAAATTTGGTTGCCAAGCTGTAATATTACATCTTTTAAAGACAAAAGCGAAAGCGATGATATATATTCGATATCTACCCTGCCTTTTTTTTGCAATGATAAGTTGAAAGCTTCTTGCAAATCAAACGGGGGGAAATCTCCGCGCGTAAGATTATATTTATTTGAATAACTTGCGGGCAAGCTGAAAAATTCTTCATCGGATATGGGGGCGTGATCTAAACGCAAATCACTTTTTGACGGTTTAAACCGACGTGCCGAGTTTTGCCGATCGGCATTTTGATTAAACGTTAATTGTTCGCCCTTTAAGTCTTGCTCGTTATTAGCGGAAAAACCGCTTGATGGCATATTGTTTTCGGTATTAAGTTGTAAAAGTTGCGTAATGTTAAGTTTATCCGTTATCATAATACACCTGTGCATTTATTTGCAACTTCTCGCCGAGGTTGTTTTAATTGAGCTTTTGTTTTTACCTTGTTATTTTACGAATTTGCTATATTAAATTGCTTTTTTATTTTTTTACATAGGACTTTGCAAATTTTACAGCGTAAAAATTTAATAAGTGTTCTATTCTATTTTTTAAAAAAATAATTCGTATGATTTCATATTTTAACATATTTT
>CAZPFZ010000095.1:0-6335 GCA_964585955.1 uncultured Acidiphilium sp. | reverse complement strand
ATTTTAGGAGATAAACTATGAAATCAATTACTAAGATCCTTTCATTGTTATTGGTTGCAGTAACTGCTTTTGCCTTTACTGCATGCCAAAACGAACAAACCGACAACGAGAACAACGTTATCGACTATGCTTATATTGCCGAAACTAAAACCGAAACGCAAACAGACGGCGAAGAAAGCAAAGAAGTTACCGTTCTCACAATCAAAGGTTTATATATTACCGACGCTTATTCTAAAGCAGTTTCCGATAACGTTTACACGCCTATCGACCTTGTTTTAGGTGACGAAACCAACAAATCCGTAAAGACCATCAAAAATGCTGAAGATGTTTCTTTTGAAAACGGCGCATTAAAAACCGTTACCGTTTCCGATTACGATCGTATGGAAATTGCCGATGATGCTTTTGCAAATCAAACCGTTCTCGGCAGTGTTACGCTCGGTAGTTTGGTTACAAGTGTAGGCGAAGCTGCTTTTGCAGGTTGCGCTAATATTAAGTCGGTTACCGTTCCCTTTGTAGGAACTTCTGCAGAAGGTGCTTTAAATCAAGCAAAGGTTTTTGCTTGCATTTTCGGAACATCCGAGGTTGGCGGTTGCACTTCAACCACTGTTAACTATAATAATTCCGGTTCGCAAGCTTACTATATTCCCAACGCTTTAGAAGAAATAACGGTAAACTACGCAGCTGAAGTTTCCGAACTTCCTCGTTATGCTTTTAACGGTTTATCTGCTGTTAAAAAAATAACCGTTAATGGTAACGGTATAAAAGAAATCGGTGCTTATGCTTTTGCAGATTGCACAGCTATGAATACTGCTGTTATTCCTGCTTCTGTAGAAATAATAGGTCAATCCGCATTCAAGAGCTGTTCTGCTTTACGTGTTTTCGATTTTGAAAATCTAACATCGCTTACACTTATCCGTCAAGAAGCTTTCAGCGGATGTTCTAAATTAGGTGATAAAAACGCGGTTGTTTTTGCTGCAGGCGTCCAAATGTACGAAAAAGCCTTTATGTCTTGTACAGCTATTAAATCGTTAGATTTATCTATGGTAGATGTAATTCCGCAAGAATGTTTCTATGGTTGCACCGCGCTCGAAACTCTTACCTTAAAAGAAACCGCCACTGTTATGAATAACGCATTCTCTAAATGCGACAAGCTTGAAAAAGCAAACGTAACAAATTATGACGAAAGTGCTCATAAAAACGGTTTTGATTTTTAATTGTTAACCTTATTAATATAATAATGTTGAATAAAAAATCTTAAAAAATAAAAAAGTTTAAAACGCACCGCTCGAAGTTGTAAGCTTTAAGCGGTGTTTTTTATGCCGAATTTTTTTAAAACTTAAAAAAAGGATAAAAACGCCCTTGCTAAAAATGCGCAAGAAGTTTTTCTCTTATGTGCAGGTAAAGCAGGGCATTTTTAAATTTTATAAAGCATAAACCGAAGTTTATTAAAAGTTAGTTTTTCTTTGCCAAAATGGTTGCGTTTTCGCCATCTATAAGATAGGCTATTTTTTCGCCTTGATCGCTTACAAAACCTATAAAATAATAATTGCGGTTATTTTCACATATAAGCCTTACAGCAATTTCGGCTTTTAGCTTGCCGTTTTCGGTGTTTTTCTTTAAAAAAGCTGCCGCGTCGTCGGTTGCTTTTTTTAATGCTTCCGAATATTGTATTGTGTTATCTGCAAGTTTAGAAGTTAGTGTTAACGTTTGAGTTTTTTCGCCGTAAATTATTTGTGCGGTTAACTCTTTTTCGGGTAATACGTTTACGGGTATTTCGCACATGCATGCGCTTCTTACCGGATGAAATTTTGTTTTGTTTTCGTAAGTTTTGTCGCCGTAAGTAATTTTTATACCTAGTTGTTCGCCTGTTTCTTCTTTTTGCGTTATTTTAACAGTCAAGCAAAGTGATGTTTCGTTTTTAATTCCGTCCTCTGCAAATGGTGTTTCGCGCGCCCCCGCCCATACAATAACGCCAAAAGTTTCGTTTTCGCCCCAAAAAAGGTCCTTTCGTAAATCGCTTACGTAAGATAGGTAGTCAGGCTGCGAATAACAAGAGGAAAAAACAAGAATAAAGACGAATAGCAGCGGCAAAAATGCAAATTTTTTTAAAAAATAATTCATGTTTTGTAATCCTTTTACTTTAATTATTATGAAAAAAGCATTTTGTATATGATGTTTTTTTAAAAAAAATTACCGTGTCGCAAAAAAAGTGGACAAACGTTTATGTTTTATGATATACTAAAAGGGTAAATTTTTTTGCTTAAGGTTTTGTGTTCGGTGCAAAAACTCGGGCAGAAAAAGCATTATTAAACAAATCAAATAAGGGATTTTAACATGAAAAAAACCGTTATTAAGTCGGCTGTTATAACTTTTTGCAGTCTTTTGCTTTTATGTTGTGCTGTTTACTTTATTTTAATGGCTGTTCAGCCGTCGGTATTATCTAACTTTTATAAAGAGCTTGGCGATAAAACACTCGCACTCAAATATGCCGAAAAGGCGCATTTAGATAAAGAGGATAGTCAACAATATCTAATCGACGTAATAGATCGCGCCATCGATGCAGAAAACTATTCAAAAACCGCACGCTACTGCGAAGAATTTTTTAACGGCGACTTTAAAGTTTCTGCCGACGAAGAGGTAAGATATCAGGTAAAATACTGCGTTGCTTTAACTGCGTTAGATAGAGGAGAGGAGGCTTTGGAAAAAGCCCGTGCTTTCAGCGTGGGGTATGCAGAATATAACGCGTTCAGAGGGATCATTTCGTATGCAATGGGATGTAAAAATGAAGAATTTTTATCTGAAATCCGCAGTGAGCTCGCTTTGTTCCGCAATTCTTACGTCAGCTCTCTTTCGGACGAAGCCAAAAAGCGAATATCCGACGATATGGAAGTAATAAGAAAATTTCTTTACGAATAAAAACAAAAAGCCCGATTGCAATCGTTTGGTGGTTAGCCGTTTAGCGTTTTTGCAAGTCGGGCCTTTTACAAATTGCAAAAAGCAAGCGGGTTTCTTACACAATAGGACATAAAAAGGATAAATGCAGTTTGTTTTTGTTACCGATAAACTTGCCTTGTTGACATATTTAAAAAAAACATTTAAAATAAAGCTATAAAACAAGGTATTCAAATACTAAAAAACATATAAATAAACGGGAGATAATAATAATGAAAGTAATTATTGCCAAAAATTATGACGAAGCAAGCCAAAAGGCAGCTGAAATTGTTATTGATGTAGTAAAAAACAACCCCAACGCCGTATTAGGTTTGGCTACGGGTTCAACGCCGCTCGGCCTTTATGCCGAAATGATTAAAGATCACAAACAAAACGGAACAAGCTATAAAAACATAAAAACGGTAAACCTCGACGAATACCAAGGATTGGATATCGAAAGCGACCAAAGCTACGTGTATTTTATGAGGCATAATTTATTTTACGGTTTAGATATAGATTTAAACAATACCAACATCGAAAACGGAAAGGCAACCGACGCTCAAGCCGAATGCGATAGATACAATAAACTTCTTGCCGAAATGCAGCAGGATGTCCAAATTTTGGGTATTGGTTCAAACGGACATATAGCTTTTAACGAACCCGGAACGCCGTTCGATAGCGTAACTCACACCGTCGATTTAACAGAAAGCACCATTAAGGATAATTCAAGATTGTTTAAAAACATAAACGATGTTCCGCGCCGTGCCTTCACAATGGGTTTAAGCAATATAATGAATGCTAAAAAAATAGTTATTATGGCAACAGGTGCAAATAAGGCAAAAGCCGTATATGGTTTGGTTAAAGGTGAAATCACAACGGAACTGCCCGCAAGCATTTTGCAAAATCACGCCGATTGCACTCTTATTTGCGACGAAGCCGCCGCCGATCTTTTAAAGTAATTGCCACTGAGCCATTAAATTAATCGAATAATAATAAAAAGATTTTAAGTTTTGCCTATCGGCATATCTTAAAATCTTTTTTTATTTAATTAGTTTACCTTGTAAAACATTTTTTTGTTTAAAAGTGGCGTTAATCGTGTTAATAACCGACTTTTTATCCGCCGACCAGCTTGGTGCAATTAATATTTTTTTGGGTGCGTCACCCGTTAATCTGTGAATAACCGTATCCGAAGATATAGAATTTACACAATCGCACAAAATATCGAGATATTCTTCCTTGCTTAAAACTTCAAAAGTTTTTTCTTCATACATTTTTGCAAGGTCGGTATATTTTAAAACATGCAACAGCTGTAGTTTTATTCCATCTGAGTTGCAGTCGTCAACCTTTTTTACTGTTTCAAGCATCATTTTTTTATTTTCGCCGGGCAAACCGAGTATAACATGGGTTATTATGTTTGCTCCTGCGCGTTTAAGCAAACCAACTGCGCGCTCGTAATCTGTAGTAGGGTACCCCCTGCGAATTAGCTGCGCGGTTTGCTCGTGTGCGGTTTGCAAACCAAGTTCTACAAAAACGGGTTTTTGTTCACAAAGTCGCGCTATAAGTTCATAATCCGATGTTTTTATGCAGTCAGGACGCGTTGCGATCGAAAGTGCAGATATTTCATCTAAACTAATTATCGGTTCAAATAAGCTTGCAAGATGTTCGGTCGGAGCATATGTGTTTGTAAAACTTTGAAAGTATGCAATAAATTTTTTTGCGGAGCTTTTTTCAAAAACGCGTTCTTTCGCTTTATTTATAGCATCGGCTGTGTTGGTTGCCGTTATTTTTTCGGCAAAATCACCGCTTCCGCCCTCGCTGCAAAAAATGCATCCGCCCGTGCCCTTTGTTCCGTCGCGGTTAGGGCAAGTCATTTGGGCATCCAAGGCAAGCTTATAAACCTTTTCGCCAAATAGTTTCTTATAAAAAATATTTGCAGAAAAAAATCGGTTATTTTCGTTTGGGGTGAATGATAAATTGTAATTTTTCATAATAAATACGCGTTTGCAGTAAAAATATTGATGTTGCTTATAAAGATTATACACTGTTTTGTCGTATGATTAAAGAAAAAATTGACCTTTTTTTTAAATAGTGTTAAAATATTTTTGTAAAGCACTTATTTTATTTTGTAAAAAGGAGTTCGGGTACAAATACCCGATTGTATATGAGTAAAAAAAGAGTTGTTATAGGAATGAGCGGCGGTGTTGATAGTTCGGTTGCTGCACTGCTATTAAAAGAGCAAGGCTACGAAGTTATCGGTTTGTTTATGAATAATTGGAAGGAAGATGACGTTAACGGTTGTTGTACCGCCGAGGAGGATTACGGTGATGTTCGCCGCGTGTGTGCCATGCTCGATATACCGTATTATTCGGTTGATTTTTCAAACGAGTATATGGAACGCGTATTTTCTTACTTTATAGAAGAATACAAAAAGGGCAGAACGCCAAACCCGGATGTTCTTTGCAATCGCGAAATAAAATTCGGACCGTTTAAGGAATACGCTTTAGAAATGGGAGCCGATTATATCGCCACGGGGCATTATTGCGGAATCCGCCACGAAGGAAATGTGCATTATTTGTTAAAAGCTAAAGATCAAGGCAAGGATCAAACATACTTTTTAAATCAGCTTTCGCAAGAGCAGCTTAACGGTGTTTTGTTTCCGCTTGCCGACCTTGAAAAAAAACAGGTGCGCGAAATTGCCGAAAAAAACAATTTGGTTACCGCCGAAAAAAAAGATTCTACGGGTATTTGCTTTATAGGTGAACGTAAGTTTAGGGAATTCCTTATGAAATATATTCCCGCGCGCGAGGGTCTTATAAAAACCTACGACGGCAGAACACTCGGTAAGCATATGGGTTTAATGTATTACACGGTGGGGCAAAGAAAGGGTTTGGATATAGGTGGACAAAAGGGCGACGAGGGTCGTTGGTTTGTTATCGAAAAAGACCTATATAATAATATATTATATGTCGCGCACGAGGATGAAAGCAAACTTTATTCGTCTGCGCTTTATATGAACACTATTAACTTTATACCCAACAAGCCCGAAGATAAAACGTTTAAATGCAATGCAAAGTTTCGCTATAGGCAAGCAGAGCAAGGCGTTACCGTAAATATTTTGGATAACCCCGAAAACGGTTATAATATAAGGATAGATTTTGACGAAAAACAGCGCGCTATAACCGAAGGGCAGTTTTGCGTTCTTTACGATGAAGAAAAATGCCTTGGCGGCGGAATTATAGAAAAAGCTGTAAAATAATAATAAAAAACATGCTAAGCCTTTGTTTTTTGGTAAAAAATAACGAAAACTAAGAAATTTTAAAATATTTTAAAAAATTTTCAAAAACGAGCGAAAAACAGTTGACTTAATGACGTAAAAGTGGTTTAATAGTCGAGCATCATAAATG
>CAZPFZ010000094.1:0-6382 GCA_964585955.1 uncultured Acidiphilium sp. | reverse complement strand
GGATAGGGATATAGCAGCACTAAGCGGATGTGTTCCGTGTGCCATAAGGTAGCTTTGAGGGAGCTGCCTACCGAATCCCCGCATCGGTGCGTTACGTCAAAGCGGATGCACAGCTTTTTTTGTAAATAATGCTTTTTAAGCTGAAAAACGATGTTTGGATTATTACACCAAACGTCGTTTTTATTTATTTACGAGTTCATTCTAATGCCTAGACATTAGGCAATTGAACCCTATTAAATTTTAACGCTTCTCTAATGCCTAAGGTAAGGTTACCGTAAAACGAGTGCCTTTTTCGGGCGCGTTTTCGCATGATACCGTTCCGCCGCATATATCGAGTATTTTTTTTACAAGGGCTAAACCTAACCCGTTGCCCTCGCTTTTATGCGAACTATCGCACTGATAAAATTTATCGTAAATGTGTTTTTTACTCTCTTCGGTTATACCCGGTCCGTCATCTTCTACAATGCAAACATTGCGATCGTTTTCACGCGTTAAAGCAATTTTTACCGTACCGCCTTCGTTATCGAATTTTATTGCGTTATCTATAAGATTAAACCAAACATGTTGCAAAAGAGCTTCGTTGCCCTCCCATTGAATTTCTTGCAAGCTTACATCGAGATTTATTTGTTTAGCACTCCATTTTGGCTCTAACAAAACCAAAGTTTGCCTAATTTGTTCATCTAACCTAAAAATATTTCTTTTATCGAAAATGGCTTGATTATCTACCTTAGAAAGTAGCAAAACATTGCCGACAAGCTCGGATAAACGCCTTATGTTAAGCAAAATTTTTTCGGTATAAGATTTGCGTTCTTCATCGGTGATTGTTTCGTCTTGCAATAATGCGGCGTAACCTTCTATAACGCTAATGGGGGTTTTAAACTCGTGCGAAACGTTGGATACAAAATCAGACTGCAATATTTCGGTTGCGCCCAATTCCTTTACCATAAGATTAAAATTGCTGAGTATTGCTTTAAGTTCGCTTATAGAACTTTCTTCTTCTAAACGGACGGAAAAATCACCCTCTGCTACCTGCTTCATGGCGCTGCTGAGTTTTGTTACGGGAACAAAAAAGATTTTTCCGATTATAACAGCCATTATACAGCCGATTATTATACCGAATAAAACTATCCAAGCATATATAGAAAACTCAACTTTAATCTCCCACAGACTGCTTATCAACCACGCCAAAACGCTTGCGACAACCTCTGTTACCAACAAAACGGCAAGCGATATTAGCACAAAATAAAACCAAAGGTGATTAAACTTTACCGTAGTTTCTTTTTGTGCTATTTTTTTTACATAAGCAAAACGGGTACCATTTGTTTTATGTTCGTTATTTTCGCTATTTTCTTGTTGCGATTTTATATTTTTTTTCATTTTATTCACCGCATTTGTGTTTTTGTTTCGCCGCAAATAGCCGCGTTATTTTTTTACTACTTTGTAGCCTACGTCACGAATGGTGACAATTTCAAAATCGGGACAATTCCTGAACTTATCGCGCAGTCTGCCAATATGAACATCTACCGTGTGAGTATCACTTTTGTTGCCGTAACCCCAAATTTCATCCATAAGTTGCTGACGAGTAAAAATTTTACCGGGGAAAGACGCCATTTTATATAACAACATAAACTCTTTTTGCGGTAAAATCATACTTTCGCCCATACTGGTTACCGTTAACGAGTCGCATTCCATAACAGTTTCGCCTATAACCTGCCTGCGCTCGTTTATCATTTGCGCGCGGCGTAAAAGAGCCGCCACCCTTAAAAGCATTTCGTTTACGTTTATGGGTTTTATCATATAATCGTCCGTACCGTATAAAAAGCCGAGACGCATATCGTCGAACGCATCTTTAGCGGTAATCATAAGCACGGGGATTTTATTTTCTTCTTCACGCAAAGTGCTAACTAAGGTGTAACCATCCATTACGGGCATCATTATATCGGATATTATTAAGTCGTAATATTCGTTTTCGAGCGCCTTTAATACTTCGGCTCCGTTTTGAACCTCTTTTACGATATACCCGTTTTTAATAAGGACGTGGGAGTATAACTGTCTTAATTCACTATCGTCTTCTGCTACTATAATTTTAAACATTTTTAATTCTCTCTTTATTTAATTATTGTGTTGTTAGGCTTTTGGACAATTGTAACGTTCTACCGTTCGTTTGTATAAAAATTTCTTCTATTCGTTTAATACAAGAAACATAAACGAACTTTTCGCGTGCGTTTGAGGCGTAGTTTGCGCTATATTAGGCACGTTTTTTCGGGGGACCTATCCACCAATCTATTTTAAAAATATCTACCCGTATATAAAATATTGATTACATTATTAGGCGATTTATTTAAAGGATTGTTTTGCTGTTGGCTACCGCTCGGCTTAAAAATTTCGTTTACGCCGTTTGATATTACTTCGCCGTTGGTTTCGCCATACATACCCTCGTATACATCGCGAACGTAGTCGGTTACGTAATGAATATTATCTACATCCTTATTTTTCATTAAATAAGGACCGTGTGTTTGAAGAGTTATTTTTTTGTCGGGTATTAAGTATAGCATAATAATTAACTTTTTTCAATAAAATGTTAAGGCGTAATTTTTTAAAAAGCTAAAAACAGTGTAAATAATTAGTCAAAAATATATAAAAATGCATAATATCAACAATTATTGATTTTGAGTTGACTTTTTCTTGCAAATGATATATTAATATATAAGAGATGCGAATTTTGTCGAATAAAACGGCGATGCATCATCTAAAACGGAGATAAAAATATGAAGTATTACATTTTATTTAATCCGCTTGCCCATAGCGGAACGGGGAAAAAAAACGCTGAAAAGCTAAATGAAATATTAAACGGGGAAATCTTGATTTATAAAGACGTTACGCAAAGTTCTTACCGCGAATGCCTTAGCGGAATTACCGCTGAAGACAAAATTGTTATTTGCGGCGGTGACGGAACGCTTAACAGGTTTATAAACGAAACGCAGGATATAACATTACAAAACGAAATATATTGCTACCCTACCGGTAGCGGTAACGATTTTATTAAAGATATTTACCCCAACGGCGTTAGCGAGCCGGTAAAAATAAACGAGTATCTTGAAAATTTGCCCACCGTTACGGTAAACGGCAAGACTTCGCGCTTTTTAAACGGAATAGGCTACGGCATTGACGGATATTGTTGCGAAGTGGGTGATATCCAACGCAAAAAATCGGATAAACCCGTTAATTATACGAGCATAGCCATTAAGGGACTACTCTTTCACTACAAAACAACCTCGGCTACCGTTATTGTTGACGGAGAGGAATATCACTTTAAAAACGTGTGGCTTGCGCCTACCATGAACGGAAGATGTTACGGCGGCGGTATGATACCTGCCCCCGACCAAGACAGACTTAATAAAGAGGGTATGCTTTCGACCATGGTTTATTATACAAAAAGCAAATTAAAAGCGCTTATGGTTTTCCCCTCAATTTTTAAGGGTGAACACGTAAAAAAAGAAAAAATGGTTAAAATTTTTAAAGGCAAAAACATAACGGTAAAATTTGACCGTCCTACCGCTTTGCAAATTGATGGCGAAACAGTTTTGAATGTTACCGAATGTACTATGGTTTCGCAAAAAACTTAATAGTTAAAGTAATATATCCTCGAAAGCAAATTGACCTTTCGGGGATATTTTTGCTTTAATAATGCTTGTTTAACAAAAAAATAGCAACATAAAATGCAAACCTATTTCGTCGGCTTGCTCTTGTTGCTTTATTTGAAATCTTTCTTTTTTGCCGTTTGAAAATAACAAAATATTAGGCGAACAAAAAAATTGTATTGCATAAAAGAATCGGTTTGCTTTTTACAACCCGATTCTTTTTAATTTATTGTCAAAAACTTAAAAAACGCACTATATTTCAGTCAGTGTTTTTACCCACTTTTCAGTCAAAACGTATAAATGCGGATATGTTAATGTTCTAAAAAAGCCTGCCGATTTTGTTCATCATTTCGGTTTTGTGCTCGATTAACGAATGAGTATAACGGTTTAACGTTATCGTTGCGCTTTTGTGACCTAATATTTCGGAAAGTGTTTTTACATCCATACCACACTCTAACGCGCGCGTGGCAAAAGTATGCCTTAGCGAATGAAACCCTTTATGCCGAATATGTATTTTTTTAACAACAATTCAAAACTGCGTTGATATGATCTTATACATACGGGTTCGCCTTTTTCGGATATTACATATTTGCATTTTGACTTTGTTTTTAAATATCTTAATGATTTTATTAGCTGCTTGGGAATGGGAATACTGCGCTTTGATGACTCGGTTTTTGGCTCGTTTATAATTTGACTGTTACCCTGTATTTTGCATTTGTTTATGCACGTTTTGTTAACGTTGATAAAATGTCTTTTTAAATCGATATCTGCCCAAGTGAGAGCAAGCAATTCACCTATACGCAAGCCCGTGTATAAACACAATACGACGCCGAACATTTTATGACGTCCGTCTGTAATAACGGCTTGTTCTATTATTTTTTGTTCCTTGTAAGAAAAACAAGTGATATTTTTTTGCTTTAATTGGGGACGCTTAATTTTGTCGGCAGAATAAACTTTTAGTTTGCCTAATAAAAAAGCCGCTTTTAGCGAATTTTGTATTATTGTTATTATTAAATTTACCGTACTAGCCGATAAATTCTTACCCGTTTTTAAGTTGCCTGATGATAAAAAATTTGTTATTGCAATTTGCAAAACGGCGGGCGATAGGTCGTTTAATCGATAGTTGCCGAGCTTTGGTTGTATATGATCTTTTATTATTTTGCGATATGTTTTATATGTTCTTACTTTTACGCTAGGCTTTACGTAGTTTTCAAGCCAAAAACTTAGCCAATTTTGATATTTCATGTTTTTATACCTCCGAGTATTTATGCATCATACAAGCAAGTAGACTTGCTTGCAAGGGCTTTGTGAACGCCGTATTTTAACTAACGACTGTTATTTACGTTTTTTCAAGCCGTGATATGTTAATTATACTTTTTTTTAACACCCTAAAAAGCAATAAAAAACCATTTTACAATAAAAAAAATAAAAAACCCTTTTTTATCAGTTTGATTGATAAGAGGGTTTAAATATGATTACAAATATGTTTTTTTATTTTAAGTCGGAAATTTCAAGCAGTTTTTCGGCGGATATGCCAAAACCGCGTGTAGAATCGTTTAAAAAAACGTGAGTTACGGCACCTACTATTTTTCCGTTTTGAATAATGGGGCTACCGCTCATCCCTTGAACTATTCCGCCCGCTAACTTTATAAGCTCGGCATCGGTTATTTTTATTACTATATTTTTGTTGGCTTTATCTACAGCATCTACCTTAACTATAGCAGCCGAATACATAACGGGGGTATCGCCGTTCACTGTGGTATAAATTTGCGCAGCACCTGCCTGCGGTGTGCCTATTTCTGCCTTAATTGCACTGCTATATACCGCTTTATCGGTAAAAACGCCTATTAAGCCTGCTTTTGTATTGCCGTATACCTCGCCTAACACATCGGTGCGCACAACCGAACCTTTTAGCTCGCCTGCCTTGCCGCGCTCGCCTTTTACTATGCCGTTTATAAAACACTTGTATACCAAGCCGCCACCTATGCCCAAAAGCGCGCCTTCTTCATCGGCAACGGGATGCCCCAGCGAACAAAATTCACCATTTTGATTTATTAACGTTACCGTACCCAAACCTGATAAATAATCGCGGATTAACACGCCTAATTTGTATTTTCCGCTTAAATCTTTGCGCGGCGTTACGGTACGTATTATTTTTTCGCTATCAGATAATATTTCAGCTATTATTCCGCTACCACGGCACTCGTTTAACACTTGGTCTATATCCTTTGCGGTGCAAATTTTTTTGCCGTTTAACGATATGATATAATCGCCGTTTTTTATACCTGCTTCTTTGGCAGGTACAAAAATGCCATCTTTGCCTATTACCTCGGCAAGCCCTACTACAAGCGCACCGTTATTTGAAGATAAATCGAACCCGACGGGAAAACCACCAAGATAATATTGGTAATCATCGGCATATGCCCTACCTTTTACGCACGGAAAAACACTTATAACAACGGCAAGCAAAATAGCCGCAATTTTTATTTTTTTAATTTTTATCATCAATTGCTCCTTGCCCGTATACTCAAGTATAAGTATTATGTGCTTAATTATAAAAAAAAACCGCAAAAAAACAAAAAACAGTAGTATGGAATTTTTTATACTTGAAGTTAAAGCCTGTTTTGGCAACACCGGCATTGCCGGTGATTTTTCTTTTATATAAAAAAGTAGTCATTCCGTTGATAGAATGACTACTAAAACTTAGTTTTTTAATTAAAAATTGAATTTTTACCGCTTTT
>CAZPFZ010000093.1:0-6489 GCA_964585955.1 uncultured Acidiphilium sp. | reverse complement strand
CATTTGCCACCACAAGCATAGTAGTGATAACGTTTTTAAAGGCAAAACACAAAACTAGCGCAAAATAAGGCATTAAGCTAAATAAGCCTGCCGTGTTTTTAGTTAAAGTTTTGCACTCTCAATAGCAAAAACAGAAAAATATTCAAATAATAACGCGGAGCGAAAAATAATCGCCCCGCGTAAAAAATTTAGTTTTCTTATTCGCCTTTGAAGGGAAGAAGAGCTACTATTCTTGCTCTTTTAACGGCTTCGGCAAGCATTCTTTGATGTTTTGCGCAAACGCCGGTCATACGTCTGGGGAGCATTTTTCCCTTTTCGGTAACGTATTTTCTGAGCTTGTTTACATCTTTATAATCGATGGCTGTAGCTTTATCTATACAGAATTGGCAAACTTTTTTCTTATTTACTCTTTTAAACGGCTTTTTAGCAACGGGAGCTTGAGGAGCTGCCGTGTTGTTCTCGGTTGCGGGAGCAGTTGCCGTTACATTGGTGTCTTCCATAATAATTTCTCCTTATATTATTTTTACGGGGTTAACCCGTGTGCCGCAAAGGCAATACCGTAAAACGCAAAGGTCTTACGCAAAAAGGTATGTGCTCGTGTTAGAATGGCAAAGTGTCGTCGTCGGACATAACCTCAAGTTCGGGCTTTTTGGTAGCCGTAGAATGTTGTTGAGGTCTGAAATCGTCTTCAACTCCGTCGCCTGAGCTTCTTGAGGAAAGAAATTCCACTTCGTTAGCGATAATATCGGTAACGTTACGTTTAATACCGTCTTTATCTTCGTAAGAGCGATTTTGCAAGCTGCCGGTAACAACAACTTTGCTGCCCTTTTTTAAATATTTACCGCAGTTTTCGGCACTTTTTCTCCAAACAGTGATATTAAAAAAGTCAGTTTGGCGTTCGCCGTCTGTCCCGGTATAATTGCGGTTAACCGCAATAGAAAAACGACATACTGCTATTCCGGTATTGGTTTCCGACACTTCGGGATCGCGAGTTAAATTTCCTATAAGAAATACTTTATTCATCTTAAATCCTCTGTAATTTTGTTTTTTACCTTAGCCATTAGTGATACGAATCAAATAATTTGCTAACGGATAAAGTTAAAAATTAAGCTATTTTTGTAATCATGTTTCTTAACATACCTTCGGTGATGTTTGCAACACGTGTTAATTCAGCAATAAGGCTGGTTGCACACTCGAATGTCATAAGAACGTAGTAGCCTTCTGTTTCGGTGTTGTTGATAGTGTAAGCGAGTTTTCTTGTTCCCCACTTATCGAGTTTTTCAACAACTCCGCCGTTATCCTTAACGATAGCTTCGAACTTAGCAATGAGAGCTTCTTTAGCTTCGTCAGTAAGTTTAACGGAAAGAATGTAGAGCATTTCGTACTTAGTCATGTTTTTATACCTCCTGGACTTAATCGGCTTGCGTTTACATCGTTTTACTTTCCCCGCAAGCAAGGTTGTTTAGACATTAGAGCCTTGAATAGAGATTCAATTCTGTAATGCCTAAAACGCAAAAGCGCTTTAAGTATGTAATTATCGGCAATGCCGTAATTATTTTGTTTGGCTCGGCTTTACGTATTTAATACAAAACCGAACGGTTACAATCGCTTCCCCCGATTTTACTCGGGGAAAGTAATTGTATCACTTTAAATTGTTTTTGTCAACTGTTTTTAATCAGCTTTAATTTTACACTTAGATACTGAACGCTTGCCTGATCGCATAGGTTATGAAATCTTTAGCAGGAATTTCTTGCCACGTGCTGTAACTGGTAGTCATAGCAAGGTTATAAGCGGTAACAACTGTAGCTCCTGTAGTACCCGCAAAAATGCTTTCATCTAATACACCGAGAGTAGCAGCGGTACCAAGCGTTGCATTAGTGGTCTTTTCGTTAAGCTTGGTGCCGAGATTACCTATTGTTAACTCAGCAAATTCGCTTACGGTAAAGATTTCGAATACATCGCAAGATGTACGATCAAAGAATGTACTAATGTGGAGGTTATCCATATCGCTTCTGAGAGTCGCTCTGAAAGAAACACTGCTTACTGTGTCAAGCGTGTAATCAGCTATCATGCAAGCTATGTCGTCGGTAACGAGCATTCCGCTATTATACCACTTTCCGTCAACTTCGCTATAATCATATCCCATAAGGGCACCAATCTTAAGCGAACCTGTCGTTGTTGAAAGATCTTTAATCGGCGTGTTCTTAAGCTGTTGTAAAATTACTGCGTCGGTAGAATCAATGTGAACAATTTCACCGAGTTTACGATTTTCGATTGAGTGGTTCAATCTGTCGTTAAAGTCGGGATCGTCAAGTTCGCCCACCGTGAAGTTTGCTATAATCGCTTCTACGCCGCTAACATCGTCGCCGCCGTCTGTTGTCCAGCTGTTAGACTTAAAGAGGTAAACGGTAGTAGCACCGTCGGTATAAGTATATCTGCCGGTTGCAGCATCGGGAGTAGCCGATATTGCCTTAGTGCTTAACGTATGAGTTGCATTGTCGTACCAATCCGAACCGTTGTTGTAATAAGCGTTTCCGAAGTAATCTTCGTAAACAACATAGCTGCCGTAAGTTACATTAGTCTTGTTATGACCTAATACGGTGCCGATATATAGATTATTGATTTCGGTTGTGAGGTCGCCAACCAATACATTCTTAAGATCTTTTAAGATTGCATTGCCATCGCATTTATCTTCGCCTAATACGTCTTTAAGCGTTACTTTAGTGTTAATGTTGCTAGTTAATTTTGTTGCAAAGTCCGCACTTGACATATCGCTTACAGTGAAGTCCGCAACTGCTTTAAGTACGCCGTCCATCGAGGCTTCGCCTGCATCTCTCGAACCATTTCCGTTGTCATCTTTATACCAACCGGAAACATCCTGTTCGTATCCAAGAATCTGACCGAGATATAAGTCGTTGATTGCACTTGACAAGTCACCGATCTTTTTGTTCTTAAGCTTGTTGAGTATTGCGTTATTTGCAAAGTCTGCGTCACCTAATACATCTTTAAGTGTTAATGTATTGAGGAGTTTGTCTTGAAGTTTAGCATCGAATCCTTCCTCGCTCATTTCTTTAACGGTGAAGTCTGCAACTGCTTTAAGTACGCCGTCCATTTCTTCGCCGCTATCTAACGTGCCGTTGCCATTGGCATCTTTATACCAAGTAAACGAGCCGCCACCGTTATCTTGCTTAGCGTAGCCGAGGATTTCGCCTATATACAATACGTTGATTGCATCGGCGAGTTCGCCTATCTTCTTATCCTTCAACTTATTGAGTATCGCATTGCTTGCAAAGTCATCTGCACTGAGTACATCTGCTAATGTCAACGAGTTGAGGAGCTTGTTTTGAAGTTTAGTATCGAATCCGTCTTCGGTCATTTCTTTTACGTAGAAGTCTGCAACAACTTTAAGTACGCCTTGCATTTCTTCGCCGCTATCTAACGCGCCGTTGCCGTTAGCATCTTTATACCAAGTTATCGTGCCGCTTCCGTCATCGTATTTGGCATAACCGAGGATTTCACCGAGTTGTACGTCGTTTACAAGCGTTGTATAATCGAATCCGCTACCGAATATTTCACCGAGCTTAATTCCGTAAACATTGGATTTAAGTAGTCCGGTTATTCCGCTGTCGAATACGATTTCTACACCGTTGTTCGTCCACTTACCCGTAAGCGGATCATACTTGTTACAACCGTCGTCTAACAATTCGCCTACTCTTACGTTTGCAAGAATACCTTCGCCTTCGAGAATGTTGAAGAAGTAAGCTTTGGCTTTGCCTTTAACGATATTGTAGTATGCCGTGTAAAGGTTTGCGTTGCAGAGAGGAGCAAACAATGCTGAGAACTTACCGAAAGCTGTCCATTTACCTTGAGTTTCATCGTATTCTACTTGGAACTTAGGTTCGGTTGAACCGCTTGCGGGTTTACCGAGCATATTGATTACGCCGCCTACCACATCACCTACGAAGAGCCTCTTCATGCCGCCGAGTAAGAAGTTGTTGAACGAGCCGTATTTATCTTTTACGTTGCGAATATCGCCGATTGTGCTGGTAAGCATTACTTTTAGTACGTTAGCAAACGGACCTGTGAATGTCCAAGTTTTGGTTGCTACGTCGTACGAAGTAGTAAGTTCTATACCAAGCTTGCCAAATGCAGCGGTCCCGCCTATTGTGTTAAGTGCACGACCTATAACAATGTCAGCTATTTGTAAGCCATCGAGTTTTTCAAACAAGAAGGTCTTAAGTTTTTCGCTGCTTCTGTTATCGGCTATATCTTTAAGACTGATGTTGAGGACTGTATTAGCGAGGTTATGTAATCTCGTTTCGCTTACCGTCCAAGCATTGTCGCTATAAACAAATGTGAGTTTGTTTCTGAACAATGCCGATTCAATCTTATCGGAAACAGCTCTGTCTAACGTGAGTAAGTTACCTATAGTTGCGTACGGGAACAATTTTTCTTTTACGTTATAAGTGCTTCTGTTCAACGTATCAACTACTTTTTCTTTAAACAATGCCTGTGCAAAGTCGTTTACAACACCTCTGCAACTGTACGTTCCGGTTGTCGAATCGTAATCGTAGTAGAGTTTATCGGCAAGCAAGTCACCCCAAGTTGCATCTTTTATTATTTGTTGCGCAAGTTTTACAAACGTTGCGTTATCAAAATAATACAATGCGACTGCGGCGCCAACACCTACACCGATAACAGCCAATCTTATAGCGTTGTTATCAATAGCCTTGTATGCATTGGTTACGTACAAATGCGGCTTAGCTATCGTTCCGCCAAGTAAGATTTCGGCATATTTGTAAACAGTTGCAAGTTTACCGTTTAAGCCTGCTTTTTCAGTTACTGCTTTAATTGCAGAGAGCAAGCTGGGTTGTGTATCACTGTTAAGTCTGATTGCCTTGGTTGCTTCAACAAAGGTTTTGAACGTTGCGTTGGTTTCGGCATAAAGTTCACCGAGCTTATTGAACAACGTTTCACCCGCAGACGATAACAATATGCCGGATGCGGCAAGTATATCGCTTAAAACAAGTTTTACGTCGGTTATTACGTCGGCAACAATGGCACCGCTATCGATACCGGCTTTTACTACCGTGCCTGCAAAGACGTCGGTAAGAAGTTTTTCGATATGTCCGATGGCTGCTTTGTTTGCCTTAGGCGTTGCTTGAACGCTTGTGCTTAAAGCTTTTATAATATTATCGACTTTAATTTGTTTACTTGCGGTTACAAACTGAGGAAGCGTTGCTTCTTCGTAAAGCGTACCAATTTGTCCTATCGCCGTTAATGCGATTTCGTTTTGCGTGTAGTCTGAAACAATTGCCTTAACGTCTTGTGCTATGATTGCAATTTGAACATCTCCGTCTAATCCGGCTTTAACTACAGTTCCTGCTGCCAAATCGGTAAGCAATTTTTCAATATTGCTTATTCTCGTCTTGTTTGCCGTAGGTGCTGCTTGAACGCTTGCGCTTAAAGCTTGGATTATACCGTCTATTGTAATTTGTTTGCTTGCCGATACAAATTCGGAAAGCTTAGCTTCGCCGTAAAGCTTAGCTATCTGTTCGATTGCAGTTAATACAATTTCGTTTTGTGTGTAGTCTGAAACAATTGTTTTGACGTCGAGTATAAGTGCCGAAACAGCTAAGTTCTTTTCAATTCCCGCTTTAGCTACGGTGCCCGCAAACAAGTCTGTTAACAATTTTTCGATATTGCCGATTCTTGTTCTGTTTGACGTGGGTGCAGATTGAGCAGTTGTGCTTATTACCTTGATTATATCGTCTATCTTAATCTCTTTGGTTGCCGAAACAACGTCTTTAACGTGTTTATCGGGGTAGAGTTTAGATATTTCTATAAGCGCGGTATCAATAAGCGTTATTACGGTTTCGTTACCTTTATAGTATTTATCGGTTACGGCTTTTGCGAGCATTACTATATCGTCTATTTGTAAATAGTCGTAGAAGTTGCCCTTGAAGTCATAGCCTTTAGTTAATAATTGTTGTACTGTCTTGTTGAAGAGTACGTTTACAAGTTCGTTGCTCTTGTATTCGTCGCCCTTATTAGCGTTGTAAACCTTGTCGGTTGTGAGTGCGAGAGGAGCAATTGCTGATTCTTCGTATCCGAGATATTCGGCAACGAGGTCACCAACTAATTTATCTTTACCTAAAGCAGAGTCAACAATCTTAATAAGCGTATCGTTAGCAAAGAAGTACAATGCAGTACCTACGGCTATGCCGGCAACGATTACTATGGGCTTTTCGGTCTTGTTGTCCAACGCGTTCCACAAGTCTTTAACGTGATATTCGAGAGCGTTAAGTTTACCGCTTAATGCGATATGAGCAAGTTCGTATACTCTTGCAAGTTTGCCGTTTACAGACGAACTTATTTGATTTACTATTGCGTTTACGCTGTCGATTACCGCATCAACATCGAGAGTCTTACTTTCTTTTACAAAGTCTTTTACAAGTGATGTGTTATACAAGCTTGCAACTTGAGTTA
>CAZPFZ010000092.1:0-6514 GCA_964585955.1 uncultured Acidiphilium sp. | reverse complement strand
GTAATCGACAACTTCAGGTTTTCTAAAATCTAAAAAAGCACGCTGTTTTCTTGCCACGACAAGACCATCTTCTTTAATTAACCAATCGGGATGATTTTTATAAACATCACTATCTTGCGTGATAGATTCAAATTCATACCATATACCGCTTTTTTCAAAACCGGCAACAGAGGCTTCATGTGAAAACTCAGAAAGTCCGTTGGGAAATTTATTCTTCATAACATTCCAATCTCCCAACAAACCGTCATTTACTTCACAAAACCAGCCTGCATCAATTACAAAATATTTTGCACCGAATTCACGCGCTTTTTTTAATTGAGGACGCAAATTTTCCATAGTCGGATTTCCCCAACTATATAAATATTCATTATATACTATAGGCAAATTTTGCTCAGTTTCGGGCATTTTATATAAGGTATCGTGGTAACGTGTTAAAACCGCACAAGCTTGAGTTAAGTCTCCTTTTACACACGAAATATAAGCTGATGGTGTAACAAAAGAACAACCTGCTTTTAGGTTTTTACGCCAGTGTCCGAACAATCTATCGGCAAGTCCGCCGCTTAAGTTTACAGAACCATAACGATGCAACAGTTCCATTTGCCAAGAAGAAACTGCATCTTGCTGAACAGCCCAAGTTACACCAACATTTTTATCTTCAATTGCGGCAAACGGTATAAAACCTCTTGCAGGCATACTGCCAAGAGCTCCAAAACGTTCAATTCTTACACCTAAACACGACCAAGAATCTTCAAAATCGAAGTTTGTCAAAGGCAAACTTTCTTTTCTGCCCTCAGCCGACCAATTACTGCGCAAGCGATGCAAAACAATATTTTGCATATCGTTTTTAACGCAAAAAGGTGTAATTGCATTAAGTGTAAACGAAGAAAGCCTATCAAGAACAATATCTTCCTCTCCACTATTTTCAACTTCGGTATAAACTTCAATGGCTTTAAACCCTTTTTCTTGTCTTACAACATGTTTTGCAATAAGATTTTTATCGTTCTTAAAAAAGGTTATTATGCGTGTATCGTGCTCTGTTTGAATTATTTGTTGATCAAAAGCCTTTAATGAATATGCCGTACTGCTGTTAAAGGTTGTAGCCCCGGCTGAAAAATCACGACGCGGCTGATCTCCCCTACAAGCCACTTGAACCATAGGATCAAGTTCAGGATATCTATCACCTTTTGAAAGCTTTAAAAGCTTATCTTTAACAATTAAATCTTCGGTATTTTCTGGAACACAAGTAAACGCGACTACTCCGTCACGAATAATATATACAACCGCAATACCGTTAAGCCGACACACATGATATCCGTTTTTTGAAAAGTCCATAAAGTTTATTCTCCTATCTTCGTTGTCTGTAAAAAATCGCTTATTCTTCGGAAAAAGTATTTATCTTAACATTTTTATTCGGCGACCACGAACTACCAATAACATATTTTGTCATATCGGATTTATTATCGTCAGTTAAAAGTTCACCATTCATTCTCACGTTATCTAAATAGAAAGCACCAAAATGAGCACTGTTATTTTCAAGTTCAACTTCAGCAAGACGCAACAAGTAACCTTCGGAATAACCGCATGTTATATTTTCAAAATAGATATCGCCAATCATTTTTCCTTTTTGTTTTAATTCACAATTTATAACTGCAGGACAATAACTGCGATATATTTCTATATTTTTAAAGTAAACATCCGTTACAGTTTCGTAACGATCACCAAGCTGTATTGAAAGAGCACCTAAACGTTCAGTCCAATTCGACTGAGCAAAACCGATAGAACAATCTATAAAGGTAACGTTTTCAACTGAGTGATTTGTTTCCCAAATTACACCGTATCCTATACCTTTATCTGTCCAACAATCGTTATCTTTAAATGTTACATTATAGGTATATCCGTTTGAAGATGTAGATTTTGTTTCTAAAGCATCGTCGCCAGTGCGCACAAAACATTTTTTAACCAATGAATCACGACAGTCAGAAAGCATTATCCCGTCCGAATAAGTTCTATACCCAAATACCATAACGCGAGAAACGAGCACATTTTCACAATCCGTAAAACATACAGTCCACGTGTTCGAGTTAATGCTAACTATGCCATCAACCGTTATATTTTTTGCACCGTGAAAATTAAAAGCAGATTTTATTTTATTATCTCCGCCCATGCAAGCTGAAAAATCAACAATTCCGTGTCCGTAAAGTTTTATATTCTCACCACCATTTTCGCACAAAAATGATGAAGAACGAGCACCTTCTCCGTCGGGATTAATTTCTATATAAGCGCCATCTTCAAAATATACGCTTGAATTTGATGGGATATAAACACTTTGCACAGTATGTCTACCCTTTTTAAACACATAAACAGTTTTTTTATCGGTAAACTGCGTATCTCTAAAAGAATGTTCAACAGCTTCTAATTCTACCTTATTATAACCGTCTGGCAAAATAAACTCTTGTTTTTCGTATACATAAAGTGTTAAACCTTGCTCACTTTTTTTGTTAAAAGCAAAGGTAAACGAACCAAAATCATTTATTACCGCAGTAAGCTTGCCTTGTCCCAAATCAGCGACAACACCCCTTTTTTGCGGTAAAACAACCGCCATGGCTTTATTTTTTAAAATAGCACAGTCAGCCGATAACGCAGTCAATTCTACCAATGCTTCAAACTTACTGTCCGATAATTTTTCAAGATTAACCATTGCAAAAGAATGCGGATTATGACCGCATCGAGTTGCATATACGGGAACATCAACGCCAGCCACTTTTAACGTGTAATAAGGCGATATTATAATACCGTTTTCGGTAGGTCCGTCATTACTGACGGAACCTATCGCTTTTTCAGAATCATATTTATCAATTGAATCTACGTTATTTATTCCTTCAAAAGAAATAGATTGAACCGCGCAATTAATAGCGGCTTCTACTTTTGGCTGTTCCTTAAAACTGCTATCACTGTTTTTCTTTGTACAAGCGGTAAAACTTACACAACCCCAAAGCGCTGTAACACACAACACACTTGCTAAAATTTTTTTCATCGCTCATACCTTATTCTTCCAAAGTACCTACTTTTATATTGCTCTTAGCGAATGAAATACCTTCACCTATTTTAAAGTTAGCATAAACTTTGTAATTGTCGCTATCTATAGTAACATCACAATATTCAATATTATCCAAATAGATTGCGCCAACCTTTACATTGTTTACATCAACGTTTTCACCCGTCAACATAACAACACTTAAACAATATATCGGCAAATTGGTTAAATTTGTCTTTTTAACAGTAACACCATTAACATATATTTTTCTTATCGTACCGCCTTCGGGTTGTGTTTTTGCATTGTTATAAATACTTACAACAGCGCAAGATGTTTCATAAATTTCTGTATTTTCAAAATGAACATTTTCCCATACAGCTTCTTTTACAGAACCCATTTGCATTGTAAGACAACCTAAATGTTCACTCCAAGAAGCTTGAGCAAAACCAACTGAATTGTTACGGAAAATAACACCTTTTACATCGTGTTTAGATTCGTAAATACAACCGTAAGCAATGCCTTTATCTGTCCAAACGCAATTATTTTCAAAAACTACATTTTCGGTATAACAATCTTCGGCAGCCGATTGACTGAAAGCTTTTACTTCGGCGGCATCATCACCCGTTCTTATAAAGTTATCCGTTGCAAGACAATTTTTACAATCGGAAAACATTATTCCATCTGAAAAAGTACGATACGAGAAAAACATGCAACGCGAAATTTTTACATTATTACCAAGTGTTGTGCACATTGTCCAGTTGTTGGAATTTATGCTTATAAGCCCTTCAACTTCAAAGTTCTCTACTTTATCAAAGGTGTATGCGCCTTTGGTTTTTTCCATTCCGCCCATAACCTTAGAGAAATCAACTATAGCACGACCAAGTATTTTTGAATTTTTAGCAGTTGAATTAAAAGCTGCCAAATAATCGCCTTCGCCCTGTTCGTAAATTCTTAAATAACATCCTCTTTCAAAATAAATAATACTATCTGACGGCAAATTTATAGAACTAATATCATATACGCCCGATTTAAATATATACACGGTATTTGTATCTGAAAAGGTAGTTTGTTCGGCGGTATAGGTACCAGGTTCAAAATATTTAACCGTTTGAGTGGATGAAACTTCAACCTTGCTTTCAGGTGCAACGTATAATGTTACAGCATTATCGGGTTCTTGATCGAAAGCAAACGAAAAACTGCCGTAATCGCAAATACTTGCGGTTGCAATATTTTGTTGCAAGCTTGCTTTAACACCGCTTTTTTCGGGTAAAACAACAATAGAAGTTTTAGTATCGCTACCGAGGTACTTTACTTTTACATCAAGAGAAAAATCACCATCTGCCTGAACGTCAACCCACGCAAAAGAATGAATACCGCTGCCGCAACGAGCCGAGTATACGGGAACGTTTTCACCATTAACGGTTATTTCATGCCAAATGCTGTTTACAAATCCGTAATCTAAAGTACCATCGTGACTACGATCTATACCGTCGATCACAGCACGTGTTTGAGCAAAAAACTTTTGCATATCGCTTTCGTTATTAACTTGCTCATATGCAATAGGATAAACTTTAACTTGGTTTTCTGCCGTTGAATCATTAGGTGATGAGCTCGGAACGGAAGATGGTTTAACCGAAGTTCCGTTTGAAGACTGTCCGCCTTCACCCCCGCAACCAAATAAACACACAGTTGCCAAAAGTGCAGAGATAAAAGCACAAATTACCTTTTTCATAAAATTCCCCTTTAGCTTGTATTTTTTATTCCTCTTCTTCCATTAAAGAATTAAGATGGAAATATTTTCTAAATGAATAACCGCCAGTTACGTTATCAAGGATATAGCCTTCGGTTTGGTAGTTATCTTTTGTAAGTTGTTCGCCATTAGATACAATATTATCCAAATATAATGCTCCTATAAAGCAGTTTTCGGAATCGTAAGTTCTAACATTAAGGTATGCGCCGTAATTTCTACGTGCGGTTACATTTTCAAAGTAAATGTTCTTTACATTGCCGTAACCTTCACCTCTTCCGCCGCTACCGCCAATATAAACGTTTAAAATTGCGGGGTTGTTAGAATAGTAAATTTCCATATCCTTAAAATAGATATCTTCCATTACGGCACCCTTTCTGTTGCCCATTTGTATTACGCAACAGCCAAGGTGATTACTCCATGTTCCGAGAGCAAAACCAACCGAGTTATTTTCAAAGTGAACGTTTCTTGTATCTTGATTTGATTCATAAATGCATCCGTAAGCAACGGCTTTATCCGTCCAAGCTGCATTATAACGGAAAAGAACATTATCGGTATAACCTGTGGAAGTTGTTGATTTTGTTTCAAAAGCATCGTCACCGGTACGAATAAAACAATTTTCAACTATAGCATCTTTACAGTCGGATAACATAACGCCGTCTGCATATACTCTATACGCAAAGAATAATAAATCGTTAATTTGAACACCTTCGCAATCGTTTAAACACAATGTCCAAGTTTGAGAGTTGATAACTGTTAAGCCGGAAACATCAATATTATCGCATCGCGAAAAATTCAATCCACTTTTATTGTTATAGTAACCTTCGGGAACTTCGCCGCCGCAACAAGCAGAATAATCTATAAGTCCTCTACCTGCTACAACTATACCATTTGCCGAACTTGCAGATAAGGGATATCCATGGTTGCCCGGCATTACCTGTAAATAACAGCCACGTTCTAAATACAATACTGAATTAGCAGGGATTTTTATACCGTCTATTTGATATCTTCCCGCTTTAAAATAATATACTTCACTTTCATTAGTAAATAAAAGATCGTTGGCTTTATCGTCTACATAATTATCGGGTTGAATATAATTGATCTTTTTATCTCCAAACAATGTTGTGGTATCTTCTTCAGGCTTTATCATAATGGTAACAGCTTCTTTATGGCTTACATTAAACGCAAAAGAATAACTACCATATTCACTTATTTCAGCTGTTACAATTTTTTCTTCTTGATTAACAACAGCCTTAACCCCTGTACTTTCGGGCAATACAGCAACAGTAACGGCTTTGCCTTGACGAACGTTAAACACTGTTGAAAGATTTGTAGCTTTAAGTTGTAACTGCAACAAAAAAGCTTTGTTATCATCAACTTTTTTAACGTCTACATAAGCAAAAGAGTGCGTACCGTTAGCCGATCTTGTAGCATAAACGGGAACGTTTTCACCATTTATGGTAAGAGTGTAAAAAGGAGAAACCATAACACCGTTTTCAACGGGAAGATTAGTGGCAACCTCTCCTTCGTAGGTAGAAATTTCACTTTCAGAATTAAGCGAGTTAATGCCGTCGTAAGACGTTGCTTTTATAGTACAATTAGTTTCCACTTTTTCGGGTTCCTCCACGGATGAATTGTTCGGCGAACTATTATACGAAGACTCGTTATTGGTTGTACCGCATGCGCTAAGAGAAATAATAAACGCAAGAAAAACACATGTGATTGAGCAAATA
>CAZPFZ010000091.1:0-6526 GCA_964585955.1 uncultured Acidiphilium sp. | reverse complement strand
TTATTAAGGATATAGACGAACTTTACGGAGATTTTCAAGCGGGTGAAGAAAGTGAGGGGAAAACTCCTTTAACTTCTTATAAAACAGACGATTGTGATCCCATAAATGTTTTTGAAATGACGGAGGGTAAATAAAATGATAAAAATTGCAAAAGAAAATTTAAAAAAGTTTTATAATACTCTTTCCGAAAATTTACCGCTTTATTTGCCGGTAAGAAAAGCAGGCTCTTTAAATTTTGCTTATTACGATGAACAATCTGATGTAGACATTGATACTTTAAAAACCGTAAAATCACCTAAAGATGTTTTCTTTCCGCAGAGCGAAAATATGATGAAGTTTAAAACGGAAGGGAAAAACATTGAAATTATAGATATACGTACGCAAAAAAAAGAGTTTTTGCTTTTTGGCGTTCGTGCTTGCGATTTTAAGGCTTTTTCCGTTTTAGATAACGTATTTTTACAAGAACCTGTAGATACTTACTATAAAGCAAGAAGAGATGCCGCAATCATATTTACACTTGCTTGCCGTAATCCCGAAGAAAGTTGTTTTTGTAAGGTTTTCGATATAGATGCAGCTCAGCCTTTAGGTGACGCAACCTGTTGGCTCGACGATAATTATTTATATATTCAAGCAAATACCGAAAAAGGCGAAAACACTCTTGCTTTAGTAAAAGATTTAAGCGAACAAGATGACGGCTTGGCTGTAAAAGCGCAACAAGAAGAAATTAAGAACACAATTGAAAAACTTCCTTATTCACATCTTGATTTAAGCAAATTCAAACATGAAAACTTAAATGAACTGTTCAATTTGCCTGTTTGGCAAGAACTTTCTCAAGCGTGTCTTGGTTGTGGTGCTTGTACCTTTGTTTGTCCCACATGTCAATGCTTTGATATAAGAGATTTTAAAACAAATAAGGATATTTTAAGATTCCGCTGTTGGGATTCCTGTATGTATTCTGATTTTACTCAAATGGCCGCAGCGAATTCAAGAACAACACAAATGCAAAGATATCGTCAAAGATTTATGCATAAGCTTGTATATTATCCCGCTCAGTATAAAGGTATGTATTCTTGCGTCGGTTGCGGAAGATGTGTAAAAAAATGCCCGCAACATTTAAATATTGTAAAAGTAATTAAAAAAATAGGGGGAGACAATTAATAATGATGACTGAAAATCTTATGCCCCATATAGGCGTTGTTACCGACATACGCAAAGATACACCAGATGTAAAAACATTTAGAGTTGTCGGATTAGACGGAAAAAAACTTTTTGAGCATATGCCCGGACAATGCGCTATGGTTTCAATTCCAGGTGTAGGTGAGTGCATGTTCTCTATAACATCTTCGCCAACAAATAAAGAATTTATGGAATTTTCCATAAAAAAATGCGGGTGCGTAACTGAAGTTATTCACTCTATCGAAGTAGGTCAGCAAATTACCGTCCGCGGTCCTTACGGAAGAAACTTCCCCGTCGATGGCGAAGATTTTAAGGGAAAAGATATTTTGTTTATAGCCGGAGGTATAGGACTTGCTCCGTTAAGAAGCGTTATAAACTATATCCGCCATTATAGAAAAAATTACGGTAAAGTAGTTGTTGTTTACGGTGCTCGTAGTAAAGACGATTTGGTGGATATTGAAGAAATTAAAAACGAATGGATGTCTGAACCCGATTTTGACGTTTATTTAACAATTGATAGAGAACAAGAAGGTTGGGACGGACACGTCGGTTTTGTTCCCGCATATGTAAAAGAACTCGGACTCGATGCCAATATGACAGCTGTTTTATGCGGTCCGCCTATAATGATTAAATTCACACTTGCCGGATTGTTAGAATTAGGCTTTAAAAAAGATAGAGTTTATACCACATTGGAATTAAGAATGAAATGCGGTATAGGCAAGTGTGGCAGATGTAACGTCGGTGATAAATTTGTTTGTAAAGACGGTCCTGTTTTCCGCATGGATCAGTTAGACGAATTACCTAACGAGTATTAAGAGGATGTTGTTTATGGAAAATAATGTTAATGTATATTTTTTCGGAAAAAAATACAGTGTTCCTGCTTCGTTAACAATCATGAAAGCAATGGAATATGCAGGATACAAATTAGTTCGCGGATGCGGTTGCCGCAATGGTTTTTGCGGTGCATGCGCAACGATTTACCGTATAAAAGGTAAACAAGAATTAAAAACTTGTCTTGCATGCCAACAACAAGTTGAAGAAGGAATGTATGTAGCAACCTTGCCCTTCTTTCCTCTTGTGAAACAGATATATGATATAGAAAAAATTAAACCTACAGAACAAATAATGATGCAACTTTATCCCGAAATTTACAGTTGTATAGGTTGTAACGCTTGCACTAAAGCGTGCCCTCAAGGGCTTAATGTTATGCAATACATTGCATATGCTCAACGCGGCGAATATAAAAAATGCGCTGAAGAAAGCTTTGACTGTGTAATGTGCGGAATTTGTTCATCACGTTGTCCCGCAGGTATATCGCATCCTCAGGTGGCAGAACTTTCAAGAAGATTGTATGGTAAATATATAGCACCTGAATGTGAACACCTTGAAAAACGTGTTGCAGAAATCAACGCGGGTGATTTTAAAAAACTTATGGAAGACATAATGAATAAGCCCATTGATGAAATGAAAGAACTTTACAATCACAGAAATATAGAAAAATAACGGAGGCAAGACATGTATAAATATACAGACGAACAACTTTTATCTATGAAAAAAGTCGAAGCTTCGCGTGAAAAAAGATTAAAAGACCTTTTTCCGCGTATGTCTGCCGATGAAAAAGACACTGTTTTAAAAGAAAATCACCCTGACTATATTCAGTCCGCTTACGAAAATTTAAAAGTAGGTCCCAATAAAGGCGATAAAGTTTTACACGAGCTTGCTGAATTGTTACAAGGTAAATCACGCGTACTTGATCTCGATATTGATTTATCAAAGCCTGATTACGATGTTGATGTACTTGTTATAGGCGGGGGTGGTGCAGGTTCCTCTGCTGCTGTAACGGCTAATGCAATGGGCGCAAACGTTCTTATGGTTACCAAGCTTCGTATAGGCGATGCAAATACCATGATGGCAGAAGGCGGAATTCAAGCAGCTGATAAAGAAAATGACAATCCTGCAATTCACTATTTGGATGCTTTTGGCGGCGGACACTTTGCAGCAAAGCCTGAACTTTTAGAAAAGCTTGTTTATGAAGCACCCGATGCAATAAAATGGCTTTCTGATCTCGGCGTTATGTTTGATAAAGACGAAAACGGCGAAATGATTACCACGCACGGCGGCGGCACATCAAGAAAGAGAATGCACGCTTGTAAAGACTATTCGGGCGCGGAGATAATGAGAACGCTCCGCGATGAAGTTTTAAACCGCAATATTCCTATAGTTGATTTTACGGCAGCAATAGAAATAATAAAGGACTATAACGGTAATGCTGCCGGTGCTGTTTTGTTAAATATGGAAACCAACGAAATTTTGGTTGCAAAAGCAAAAACCGTTATTATTGCTACAGGTGGAGCAGGAAGATTGCACTATCAAGGTTTCCCGACGAGTAATCACTACGGTGCAACTGCAGATGGTCTCGTACTTGCTTACAGAGCAGGCGCAAGATTACTATATGCGGACACTCTTCAATACCATCCCACAGGCGTTGCAGAACCTACTCAAGTTTTCGGCGCATTAGTAACCGAAAAAGTACGTTCTCTCGGTGCACAGCTGGTTAATAAAGATGGCGAAGCTTTTGTCTATTCTCTTGAGACAAGAGATGTTACGGCTGCTTCTATTATAAGAGAATGCAAAAAAAGAGCTAACGGTATAAAAACAACCGATGGCGAAGGTGTTTGGTTGGATACCCCCATGATTGAAATAATTGGCGGTGAGGGCACTATAGAAAAAAGAATTCCCGCAATGATGCGCATGTTCGGCAAATACGGTATAGATATAAGAAAAGAACCTATACTTGTTTATCCCACATTGCATTACCAAAATGGCGGAATCGACATTTCAAGCAACGGCGAAAGCGTAGATGTGAAAAATCTTTTCGTGGCAGGCGAAGCTGTAGGCGGCATTCACGGCAGAAACAGGCTTATGGGTAACTCATTACTCGATATAATCGTATTCGGACGTAATGCGGGCAAATATGCCGCTGACAGAGCAAAAAATGTAACCGTTGGCGAACTTTCGTTAGCACACGTAGCAAATTTCGAAAACGAACTTGAAAAAGCAGGTTGCAAATCAAATAAATTATCACCGCAACTTCTTCCAGATTACAATAGAAAAGATATGTAACATAAAAGTATACAAGCTCAACTCTTTTTAGATACACAAAACAAAAGGGTAATATTGTAGCTTAGGTTAAACTATAGCTAAATTTAAACAATATTATACAAAAAAAAATGTTAGAAACGTTAGCAACTATTTGCGAAATAATCATGGTAATATGTTTCGGCGCATCTTGGCCGTTTAACATAATAAGAGCTTATAAAGCACGCACGGCAAAAGGCACAAGCTTACCGTTTATGTCACTTATAGGCATTGGCTATATAGGCGGTATTTTATGCAAAATTTTTACTTGGATTAATAATTCTGGTTTAACCACACTCGGTTATGTAGCATTTGCATTTTATATTATAAACATATCAATGGTTACTTCGGGTATAGTAATTTATTTTAGAAATAAAAAACTCGATAAAGAGCGCGCAAATTAATAATTTTTTTGATAAAAGGGAAAATGACGTAACTTACGAAAAAAGGATAAGAACAAAATGATTTATGTAACAGTTTGCATCGGAAGTTCCTGTCATATAAAAGGCGCCCGAATCGTAGTCGATAAACTGCAAAGCCTTGTTGAAGAAAACGGTTTGGTTGATAAAGTGCTGTTAACCGGTACGTTTTGTATGGGGAAATGTCAGCAAGGCGTTTGCGTTACGGTAAACGATGAATTCTATTCGGTAAATCCCGATGCGGTAGGCGACTTCTTTAATACACAAATTTTAACGAGAGTATAATTATGAAAAAATTCGATACAAAAGTTCAACATTTAAAATACAAAGTACTTCGCGAAGTAGCACGAGATGCATGGAACGATACTTTAACCACGACAGCCATTGATATTCCTAAGCGTATTGTCCCGGGAAAAGTTCCCACAATGCGCTGTTGCGTTTATAAAGAAAGAGCAATACTTTCTGAACGCGTAAAAATAGCAATGGGTGGCGATAAAAATAACAAAAACATAATCGAAGTAATAGATATTGCTTGCGATGAATGCCCCATCGGCGGTTATGAAGTAACCAATGCTTGCCGTGGTTGTCTTGCTCATAGATGTGAAGATGTATGTAAGTTTGGCGCAATCACTTTTGATAGCCAACACGTAGCTCATATAGACAAATCTAAGTGTAAAGAGTGTGGCGCTTGCGCAAAGGTGTGTCCTTATAGCGCTATAAGAAACCATAAACGCCCATGCGAAACAGCTTGCAAAATTAAAGCTATATATATGGGTGACGAAAAACAAGCTTGCATAGATAATAATAAATGCATTTCTTGCGGCGCTTGTGTTTATACTTGTCCATTTGGTGCAATAAACGATAAATCTTTCATCTTGGATGTAATCGATATACTTAAAAAGAGCGAAAACAATACAAAATATAAAGTTTATGCCGTAATAGCACCCTCTATTTCAAGCCAATTTACTTATGCTAAGTTAGGGCAGGTCATTACCGGTTTAAAAGAATTAGGTTTCCACACCGTTATAGAAGCAGCTTTAGGGGCTGATATGGTTGCTCAAGCAGAATCAAAAGAACTTGTAGAAAAAGGATTTTTAACAAGCTCTTGCTGTCCTGCATTCGTAAGCTATATCGAGAAAAATTTCCCCGAATTAAAGCCTTTTGTTTCGCACAATCTTTCGCCCATGGGCACACTTTCAAAATATTTAAAGGAACACGAAGCTCCTTGCAAGGTTGTCTTTATTGGTCCGTGTACAGCTAAAAAAGCCGAAGTACAAAAAGAGGGCGTAAAAGAATATGTTGATGCAGCTATGACTTTTGAAGAATTACAAGCTTTATTCGACAGTAAAGATCTCGATATCACAACTCTATCAGAAGGCGTTTTGGATAACGCTTCGTATTTCGGAAGAATATTCGCTCGTTGCGGAGGACTTTCTGACGCCGTTGCCGAGGCTCTTAAAGAACAAGGCTTAACCGATTTTCCCTTAAAAGCATATGCTTGCGACGGAATAGAAGAATGCCGTATTGCCTTGTTAAAGAAGAGCAAAAATATGCTTGACGCAAACTTTATTGAAGGTATGGCGTGTATTGGCGGATGTATTGGCGGAGCCGGTTGTTTAACACATGGCGAAAAAAATAAAGCCGAAGTCGATAAATACGGTAGAGAAGCTTACGAAAAGAAAATTTCTGATGCTATATCCGTTTTAAAAAAATAGTTTTTTATTCAGACAATCGGAACGTTATTTTATAATGTTCCGATTGCCGCTAAAACAAAAGTTAACTATTTGTTATTT
>CAZPFZ010000090.1:0-6543 GCA_964585955.1 uncultured Acidiphilium sp. | reverse complement strand
CTTCGTTATCGCCTAAAAAAGGTATATCCAAACCAACATTCATTAGCGCTTTACCGGTAGCCGTAATATTGAGTTCTTCAACAAAATATTTCTTTTCGGGTGCGAGTCCTTTTAGTTTTAAAATCCCTGCGAAATCGCACGGTACACCTCTAAAACGCTCTCCGGCGACATAAATGTATTTTTTATCTTTAGCAACAACCGAGAAACAAAAATAATTTGTATTAAACGGATTAGATAAACGATATAAATCGCCGTTTAAAATTAAAGAACTAATTTTTTTATAATCTTCTATTTGTTGCTTAGTTTGAGCCTTTTCTTCATCGGAAAGTTTTGATAAATCAAGCTCGTAACCCGTTGCACCCAACGAAGCGATAACACCACGCGTTTTGTAAGGTACAACTCTATTTGTTTGATGATTCGGACAAGCCGAAACATGACAACTCATTGCCGAAAGCGGATAGCAAATAGATGTTCCCCATTGTATTTTCGTGCGTTCATACGCATCGGTATCATCGCTCGTCCATATTTGTGGGAAATAATACAACATACCTGCATCAAAACGACCGCCGCCGCCAGCACAACCTTCGAATATAACGTTAGGAAATTCGCTTGTAAGTTTTTCAGCAAGTTTATATACACCTAAAATGTATCTATGCATCACTTCACCCTGCCTATCTGCTGGCAATGCAGAAGAATAACACTCGGTTATATTTCTATTCATATCCCATTTTACATATGAAATTTTATGCATCTTGAGCATTTTAGAAAGCATCTCGAAAAGGTATTCTACCACGTCATCACGCGAATAATCAAGCACAAGTTGATTTCTTGATCTTACAGGTTCGACGCCCTGTTTTTGTATAGCAAAATCAGGATGCTCTTTATATAAGACACTTTTTTCACTAATCATTTCGGGTTCAAACCATAACCCGAATTTTAAGCCTTTATCTATACAGTAATTTATTACCGTATCTATTCCGCCTTTTAGTTTTTCTTCGTTAACAAACCAATCACCCAAACTTGTTCTATCGTCGTCACGCTTACCGAACCAACCGTCATCAAGGACAAAGGTATCAATACCAAGCTTTGCTGCTTCATCAATAATAGCAAAAAGCTTTTCGTTGCTAAAATTAAAATATGTAGCTTCCCAGTTGTTAACGACAATTGGACGTTGACTATAAGAATAGTTAGGATTAATTACATATTCACGCAAAAAGTCTGAATAGCTACGAGACATTTGGCCAAGTCCTTCGCTCGAATAACAAATAGCTACCTGCGGCGTTACAAATTTTTCTTTAGAATTAAGTTTCCAATTAAAATTAATATCGTTAACTCCACCTTGAATACGAATTGGTCCGTTTGTTGTAGCTGCTAAATCTATTGCAAATGAACCGCTATAAATAAGTTGTACACCATAGCATTCACCTGTATTTTCATCACATTTATCCTTTAAAATCCCCATGAATGGATTTGTTAAATGTGAAGATGCGCCACGCAAGGTTTCAAGCCTTGTTGTACCGTGAACAACAGGAGCTATTTGTACAGCTCTTTCGTTAGCCCAACGTCCGGCTAAACGTAGAGTAGAATATTCTCCGTTTTCAAGTTCCAAACAAAAGGAATATGCTCTTTTCAAACTTATTTTTTCTTTACCGACATTTTTTATTTCGCTGTTACGGACAATAACATCGCTATTTTCAAACACAGTATAATTTAAAGTAATTTCCGTAGCTGAAAAGTCATCTTTTAAAACTATAGAAAGTGTTTTTCCACCTTTTCTAATATGAGGCATTCCTGCAAGATCAGGTAAAGTTGTTGTTATTTTATGGCTTTTATATTTAAAACGAGACATTGTCGAGCCATCGTTTCTTTCTATAATTAACGTAGGTTCACGAAAATCGCCATGTCCGAAGAATCCGCATTCCGATGGCAAATAATCATATGCACAATCTTTATTAATATCGTCAATTGCCGGAACTCCGTTGATTGCAGCCTTATTTACTGCATAATTTAAATCAAAATCAGAAATCTTTGCGCCGTAATAAATGTTTTGCAACATTCCATGAACATTTATATACATTGCATAAGTATAACTTTTACCGCTAAGCATAAAAGCTTTTAATTCTTTATTGTATTTTATCATATAGACCACCCTGCATAATTATAAGCTTATTCAAATTGTCTTAATATAGCTTGAGCTATGATATAACTACCTACCCAACCGGGGTGAATTCGATCCCATGTTATAAACGCAGGATAACGGTATTTTAAAATACTTTCAAATTCATCTTGCAAATCTATACAAATAAAGCCTCTTTGTTCGGCTATTTGCTTACAAATGTTTCTATATTCATCCATACGCTTACGCATAGGATCTTCTTTATTAGTCTCTAAATAATATGGTGTAAGCCATAACATATTGCATTTGCATAAGTCAGCCATTTTATTCAGGTTTTTGCGGTATTCTTCAGGTGATACCGCCCATTCAGGTTGACATGGTGTATCAAATTGTCTCCAAACATCGTTAAACCCTATGCAAAGCACAACAAGATCCGGTGATAAAGCATTTATATCATTTTCCCATCTGTTAAGTAAATCTTTAGTAGTGTTACCACTTATACCCATATTAACGCATCTTATGTATCTTTCGGGGTATTTAACCGTCAACATTGTGTCGACCATATGCACAAAACCATTTCCCAAAGCATTACCCAATTCACCTATAGGTCTGGCTCGTCCATCATCTGTAACAGAATCTCCTGCAAATACAATCTTAGTCCGTTCTTTTAAAAGCATTTAATCCTCCAATAATCTCCTATACTTCATAAATAATAGTTACAGGGCCATTATTAACCTGATTAATTGTCATATCGCCGCCAAAAATGCCCTTTTTTACACAAATACCCTGCTCAGATAACTTATCACAAAAATAATCGTATAACGAAAGAGCAATATCGGGGGCTTCTGCGTTAGTAAAACTTGGTCGATTGCCGTGCGAAACATCTGCCAATAGTGTAAATTGAGAAACTGCTAAAACAGTGTACCCCAAGTCCTTTACCGACAAATTCATTTTTCCATTTTCGTCAGAAAAAATACGCAAATTTGATATCTTTTTTGCAAGGAATTCGGCTTTATTTTTATCATCGTTACTTGCAACGCCAAAATACACAACAAGTCCTTGCGCTATTTCACTAACTAATTTATTATCGCATTCAAGTGATGCTTTTAATACTCTTTGTACAACTGCTTTCATAAAAAACCTTATTTATACGGCTAAGAAAAAACACTACAAATCAGTTTGTTTTGTTTTAAAATTTTTATAGCATCTTTATAATCAGGCATACACGTACCTACAACATTATAAAAAGATGCACTGTGATTAAACACAACCGTGTGCGCTAACTCGTGAATTATTACATAATCTCTTGCTTTTTCGGGCAAAAGGAGTAAACGATAAGATACAGTAATTTGTTTTTTGATGTTACATGAGCCCCAACGTTTATTAGCTTCACCTATGCGCACTTTATCGTATTTAAAATTAAATTTTTCGGCAAAATATTGTACTCTTTCTTTTAAAAAAAATTCTGCTATTTTTTTTAAAAGTTTAACAATATCTTTTGATGCCTCACCTTCGCGTAAAAAGATGGTTGAGTTTTCTATATACGGCTTACAGTCATTCAGCAATGTAACTGTATAATATTTATCAATAATGAATATCTTTTCATTATTTCTTAATATAGGTACATTTTTAGTTTGTTCGTTAATACGCAGTAGTTGTTTTTGCACCCAATCGCTTTTTTGTTCAACAAAAGATTCAATTAAAACTTGCGGATATAATAAAGGGGCATTAACAATAATTTGTCCGTTATTTTTTACAGTAATTGATAGAGTGCGCCTTTGGGACCTTTTTATAAAATAGTTAAAATTCACTTTATCGCTTTAAAAATTTGTTCGGCAACGAGAATAGTTTCGGTTTGAGCTCCTGTTAGCATATTTTTAATTTTTACACATTTACTTTCAAGCTCACTATCGCCTATTGTAATTACATTAATAGCTGATGTTTTATCAGCATAACGAAACTGCGCCTTTATACCGCGATTCATACAATCAGTTTCACACTTTACTCCAAGCGAACGCAACTCGTTAAGTAACCCTATTGAGAATATTTTGGCCTGTTCACCCATAGTTGCTATAAATAATTCACATTTATTATCGCAAGGAATATCTATACCCTTTGCTTCCATAAGCATCAAAATGCGCTCGATCCCCATTCCGAAGCCAACACATGGAACAGAAGGCCCATTAAGCTGCTCGACCAACCCATCATACCTACCGCCGCCGCATACCGTTCCTTGAGAACCTAAATCGGTGGTGACAAACTCAAAAACGGTTTTTGTATAATAATCCAATCCGCGAACTATCATAGGATTAATTTCGAAAGAAATTTTAGCCGCATTTAAATACGTTTGTAGTTGGGTAAAATGTTGTTTGCAATCATCACAAAGATAATCTGTAATTTTGGGTGCATTTTCGCAAATCTTTTTACAGTTAGGCTCTTTGCAATCAAGAATTCTTAACGGATTACGTTCAAAACGATCTTTGCAAACAGCACACATTTTATCAAGATTTTCTTTTAAATAATCTTTTAATGCTGCATTATAAGCTTTGCGGCATTCCGGGCAACCTATCGAATTAATAAAAAGCTTAACATTGAGTCCCGCTTTTTTTAAAAACGTATAAGCAACCGAAATGACTTCTGCATCGGCTTCAGCCCCCTTAGCACCATAAAATTCAACGCCGAATTGGTGATGCTCTCTTAATCTGCCCGCTTGAGGTCTTTCATAACGAAAAACCGGAGTTTCATAATACATTTTAAGTGGCATACTGCCGTTAAACATACCATTTTCGATAAAAGAACGAGCAACCCCTGCGGTACCCTCGCATTTTAACGTTATACTGCGGTTTCCTTTATCGTTAAAAGTATACATTTCTTTATTAACAACATCGGTTGTATCGCCAACGCCACGCAAGAATAATTCGGTATGTTCGAATGACGGTGTTCTTATTTCTTTAAGACAAAATAACTCTGTCGTTTCTTTTATAATTTTTTCTATATAGTGCCATTTATACGATTCACCGGGTAAAATATCTTTTGTTCCCTTAGGTATACTAATCATTTTTTCTCCATTTTTGCAATTATTTTATAACAATTTTTGTTTACAAAATATATTTCTTTAAGTTTTGATTTTTCAAAACCTCTTCTAAATGTTCTTCTACGTATTTTTTATCTATAACAACTTCGGTCATGGGATAATCGCCGCTTGCGTTAAAAGATATATCATCCAAAAGATTTTCCATAACGGTATGCAAACGTCTTGCCCCTATATCCTCTGAGCGTTCGTTGATTGTTGCGGAAAGATCTGCAATTTCATCTATAGCATCATCGGTAAAAGTTAATTTTATGTTGTCCACTTCAAGCAAAGTTGCATATTGCAATGTAATTGCATTTTTCGGAATGGTAAGTATCTTTTTGAAGTCCTCTTTTGTTAAACTTGATAATTCTACAAGAACAGGAAAACGCCCTTGAAGTTCGGGTATTAAATCTTGCACCGATGAAACATGAAAAGCCCCGGCGGCTATAAACAAAATATAATCGGTTTTAACCATACCGTATTTTGTTTGAACGGTGCAACCTTCAACAATGGGTAAAATGTCACGTTGAACACCTTCACGCGAAACATCAGGTCCACCATTTTTTTCGGACTTACCTGCTATTTTATCAATTTCATCAATAAAAATTATTCCCTCCTGCTCGGCTCTTCTTACGCCTTCGGCGGTAACCGCGTCATCATCAACAAGCTTGTCAGCTTCTTCTTCTATAAAAAGCTTGCGAGCTTCTTTAACCGTCATTCTTTTTTTCTTCTTTTTTTGAGGCATCATATCTCCAAAAATTGTACCTATGTTAATTTCGGCACCACCCGGAACAAGTTCCATCGGTTTGGGGACATCTTTTACTTCAACTTCAATAATCATTTCGTCGTAAATGCCGTCAGTAATACCATCCATCGCTTGGTTGGGATTAATTTCATCCACCCCATCAGCGCGATTTTCGTTAAGGGCCGCACAAACAATCTTAGATAATCTTTTTACAGCTGTTTTTTCGGCTTTTGCGCTTACATCGGCAACAAATTCTTCACGTACAAGTCTAATAGAACATTCTACAAGATCTCTTATCATTGACTCAACATCTCTACCAACATATCCGACTTCAGTATATTTTGTTGCTTCAACTTTTATAAATGGAGCTTTAACAAGCTTTGCAAGTCTTCTTGCTATTTCAGTTTTTCCTACACCCGTAGGTCCTTTCATTATAATGTTTTTCGGGGTAACTTCTTCCATTAACTCCAACGAAAGCTTACTGCGACGATAACGATTACGTAAAGCTACAGCAACAGCACGTTTTGCTTTGTCTTGTCCGACAATATATTTATCTAATTGAGCTACAATCTCTCTCGGTGTTAAATTCATAAGCTACCCCCCAATTAA
>CAZPFZ010000089.1:0-6618 GCA_964585955.1 uncultured Acidiphilium sp. | reverse complement strand
TATTTACACTTTCGTGCTCTTGTATTTTTTTATTTGACGTTAGTACGTTATTCACATTGCTTGCTCGTATATTACGGCTACCTTGTTGGAAAAATAATTGTTATTGCCTATTTGCCCTATTATAGCAACACTTTTATTTTGAAATATGTTTAAGCGCAAAAATTACGTCTTAATCTTCTTCGAGTTCTTTTAAGGCTTCAAGTTCTTCTTTAGAAAGCTTTTCTTCTGCGCAAGCAGCACACTTATTAAATTTTAAATCGCCTACGTCAAAATCCTTATAAACCATACTTCCGTCTTTTTGCTCCATTTTTACCTTTACGATTAATGTTAGCATATTTACCGAAACGACGGTTGCCTTGCCATCGGGCGTGGTTACCTCGCCGCCAACCTTGGGCATTTTTTTAAAAATTTCTTTATAATAATCATTTTCGTAGGACAAACAGCACATAAGTCTACCGCACAAACCGCTTATTTTGGTGGGATTAAGCGAAAGTCCTTGCGTTTTTGCCATTTTTATGGATACTTTTTTAAAATCGGTCATACAACTCGAACAGCAACACGGTCTACCGCAAGGCGCAATGCCGCCAAGCAAACGCGTTTCGTCACGTATGCCGATTTGCCTTAATTCTATTCTTATTCTGAACACGGCAGCAAGATCTTTTACTAAATCGCGGAAGTCTATTCTTCCGGGGGCGGTAAAACTGAAAATAATTTTACTACCATCGAAAGTGTATTCCGCGCCGACAAGCTTCATGTTAAGTTTATGCTGTAGAATTTTTTCGTTGCATAAACGAAAAGCTTCGGGCGTTTTTTCCTCGTTGCGTTTTAATCTATCTTTATCGGCTTTGGTCGCTTTACGTATAACCGGTTTAAGAGGTTGAACGATTTCGCTATCATCCACCTCCTTGTTTTCTATAACAACGGTGCCGTATTCAACGCCGCGCGCGGTTTCAACTATTACGCCGTCACCCTTTTTAAAACTAACGCCGTTGGGCGAAAAATAATAAACTTTAGCGGTATTTTTAAATTTTATACCTACAATTTTTTCCATCTGTATTTTTCCTCCAGAACGCTTAGCAATATTCCGTCCGCCAACATATTTATATTGCCGTTAAAAAATAATGCACGTTCGAACTCGTTTATTTTATTAATAATCGCAAGACAAGCCGCGGTTTTGTATATTTCTGCCGCTCGGCGCACGCGAGCATCGTTGCTTCGTTCTTGCTCGTTATTTTTCACAATTTCGTTTAAAACCTTTTTTAAGGTAATTAAAAATTCTTTTATGTTTGTTTTATCTATTTTATCGGTATAAGTAATTACATCCTTGCTTGACGACATATTTTGCAAAACATCGAACACGAGCTGCTCACATCCGCAAAAATCTCCGTCATTATAATAACGTAAGGCATTACCCGGTTTACCGTCCGCCAAAGCGGCGGCTTTTTTTAATTTTTCTAAATCAGGGCACTTTTCTTTTAGCCCTTCAATAATTTCTTCTTCTGAAAAAGCGGGAATTTCTATTTTTTTAACGCGTGACTTAACTGTTGCAAGCAATGCGTTTTCGTTTGAAGTCCCTATTATAATGTACACTCCCGCAGGCGGTTCTTCAAGCGTTTTTAAAAGTTTGTTTTGCGCCGATAAATTCATACTTTCGGCAAAATTGATTATATATATTTTTTTATCTGCCTCAAAGGGTTTTATATATGTATCCGAAACTAAATCATCTATATCGGCAACCAAAATCTTAACGGCATCGCCTTTAGGATATATTTTTACGTCGGTGTGTATTTTATTATCTATCAACCTACAAGTGCGTTGGTCGCTTTCGCCCCCATTGCACATCATTATTTTTGCAATATCGGTTAAATATTCGGGCAAACTTATTGCGTCCTCGCATACTATAAGGTAGGCATGCGAAAATCTTCCGCCATTTTTATCGCCTTGTATTATTCGGTTTGCAACGGTTTTTTTAAAAAAACAATTCATTCTTATTTTTTCACCACCTTAATTTTTCCCTCTTTTAAACCAAATACGTTTTTAGAAGAAAGTAGGTCTATAACTTCATTATCGATAACTTCGCCCGATATAATAATGGGCTGACACGGCGGAAAAAGTCCTGCCTCGCACGCGCAAATTCTACCAAATGCATTTTTTAGCAATACATATTCACCCTCTTGCGACCGCGCTTGAATAAAAGTTAAAGCTTTTTTTAAAACAGGTTTTTTGTAAATAATATCGTAATTACGATTACTCTGTTTTTCAACAGGTATAGCGTTTACCGCTTTAATTATTGCGTTTGCCTGCTGCCTGTTAAGATCGGGAGGCAACATAAATAAAATATAATCACCTGCGACAAATTCGGCATAAACGCCGTTTTCTTGCAAAACGCGTTCGGCTGTAACACTACAAGCGTAACCATTTAATTTTATAGTAAATTTTATATAATCGCTACATTCCTCCACCGCAAATGGGCTTTTTATATGCGCTTTTAAATAATTTACCTCTTCACGCGCGGCACAAAACACCGCATTAGGTATTTCGTTAAAGTGTTTTACACCGTTTTCGACCGATGCCATTATAAGATAATTGGGACTGGAAGTAGAAAAAATATCCAACCCTTCCCTTACATTTTCAATAAAATTGATATTATTTACGTTTAAAACAGCACCTTGAGTTAAAGTTTTTAAAGTTTTATGCGCCCCGTCCACCCATATATCGGCATAATTGCCGGCATAAAGTTTTTCGTCTGTAAATTTTAAATGTCCGCCATGAGCCCCGTCCACAAGCAAAAGTTTGTTTTTATCATGCAAAACGTTAGCCAGTTTTTTTAGTTCGGCTACTCGCCCAAAATAATCCGGCGACGTAATAAGTGCGCCTATAACACCATTATCGCATAGTTTTGCAAAGGTTTGGCAGGATTTTTCGTCAAGTGCAAATTCGCTTAAAAGCTCATCAAAAAAAATAGGCTCAATTTTTAATAAAGCTAAAGCGTTAAAAACGCTTTTATGCGATTTTGATGAAATTATTATTTTGTTGCCTAAATTTTTAACGGCATAAAGCATTGCAAGCACACCGAGCGAGCTACCACCCGTTAAAATAAAGGATTTTTTCGCGCCGAGTATGCGCGCTATATCATCCTCGGCTTGCTTTATAACGCCGTTTGGTGATGCAAGATTATCTGAAAAAGAGAGCTCGGTTATATCGTAAGCGTAAACTTCGGATAAAAAGCCGCAAACTTGTTGATCGTTAAAATTATAAAAGGTCCCGCCCTTATGCCCCGGCATGTGCAAACGCAATGCATTATCTTTTGCATAACGTTTAAGACATGAGGCTATATGTCGATTATCGGCATTTTTAACTTTCATTTAACACCACCGCCTAAAAGCTTTTTGTAATTTTACACTGCCGCAATATATAAGGTTAGGCAATAAGGTCTGCGGTTATGCCATCGAAAAAGTTACTATATTCTTCGATAAGATAGTTAACAAAACCCAGGGTTTCGTACTGCAAGTCATACTGATAAGCTTCGTAATCGAACACGCAAATAATAATGCCTTCGGCAGAAACGATTGTTTCATCCGAACCGGAAGTAACCGAATATAAATCGGTAATATTATTTTTGCCGCCGCTTAGCTTACCTAAATTTAAACCGTATATTTTTTCGCTTTCGCCCTCTAACAATTTCACGTACTCGCTGTCAGCTTTTTCCTCTTCGGAAAGCGCAGCCACCATTTGAGAATATTTAACGTATTTTTCGCAAAGTTCAGGGTGATTTTTTAAGCATTGTTCAAGCTTTACGGCATTATTCCAAATTTGCTTAAAGCGCATAATTTCATTTTGAATGCCTTGCGCGTATTTTTCGGAATCTCTATTTCTAAAACGCGGATCTCCGCTCATTCTTTGCTGAAAATATTGAGTTATAACATCTTCGTTTAAGGTATACTCACCGTTATTTTCACTCACCGCGCGAAGGTCTAAACAATAACTTTTTGCACTATTTATTAAAGTTTCGTAATCGTACATTACTGCCCCATAGCTATCTATAAGCGTTCTGTACGGTGATTCGTTTTTATCGCAATCTTCTTTAAAATTGCTTGTAATTATAACGTCACCTTCTTGAACGCTGTTTGCCACCGACAATAAAGTGGCGTAATATTGTTCATCCATCGAGCGTGACGTAAGATTTAGAACGTCATACGAAAACGCACCTTTTTCTTTTGCGGCAACAAGCAATTCACCTTCGCTTTTAGCGCAGTTAAAATCGTTGTATACAAGCAAGCCAAACGTTTGCCCTGTAGAAGCGCGCGGCGCACCCGTTGTAAAAGCCAATGCCCACACTAAAACTATCGCAACCACGATAAGCACGATTTTAAACCAATCGTACAAAAGCAAATTTTTCAATCTTGTGCCGGTTATGCGATTATCCATTGATCCTCCGTAGCACTAAAACAAAAAAGCAAAAAGTCGGCTGCAAATACTTTAACAACATTAAAATATTCGCCGACAAAATGCTTTTTGTTTTAATAAATCGATTTTTTATCAGTACGAAACTTTTTCTATTCTTACAAAATATCCGCCTGCAGGAGCTTCTACATAAGCTTCTTCGCCGATACGTTTACCTAAAATAGCCTTACCGATAGGACATTCATTAGAAATTCTACCTGCCTTAAAATCAGCTTCGGTAGTACCTACAATGGTAAAACTGTATTTTTTATTGTCGGATAAATCGGTAAATTCTACCGTAGCACCAACGCTTGCAACGTCCTTTTGCTGAGTAACGGTAATAACCTCGGCAACTTTAAGTTTAGCTTCAAGGTCAACTATTTCGCCTTCAATAAGCGCTTGTTCGTTTTTGGCGGCATCGTATTCGGCATTTTCGGAAAGGTCGCCGAATTCTCTTGCAACTTTAATACGTTCGGTTATTTCCGGACGTTTAACCATTTTTAAATACTCAAGTCTTTTCTCAAGCTCTTGTTTGCCCTCTTCGGTTAAAATTACTTTTTCACTCATTATATTTACCTCGTAATTAAGATTTTTTATAATTTTTATTTTTTATTCTTGGTTTTCAAGCACGGCTTTAATTCTTCTTACGCCGCTTGACGAAGACTGTTCTTTAACAATTTTAAAATTACCGAGCTCGCCTGTTCTTTTAGCGTGGGGACCGCCGCAAATTTCTTTGCTGTATTCACCCATGGTGTAAACCTTAACTTTATCGCCGTATTTACTTTCAAACAAACCTATGGCGCCCGATTTTTTAGCGTCTTCTAAGGACATTTCTTCCATAACTACCGGTACGTCGGCTTTTATTGCTTGGTTAACCAAACTTTCAACTTGTTTAATTTCGTCAGCCGTCATGGGGCGATCGAAGTTAAAGTCAAAACGCAATCTTTCAACGGTGATGTTAGAGCCGCGTTGGCTAACGGAAGGATCTAAAACCTTACGCAATGCAGCCTGCATTAAATGCGTTGCCGTATGCAATCTTGCAGTTGCTTCGCTTGTATCGGCAAGCCCGCCTTTAAACTTTTGCTCAGCCCCTGCCGAAGATTTTTTCTGATGTTCTTCAAACGCAACGCGATAACCTTCTACATCTACGTCGAATTCTTGTTCTTTGGCAAGTTCTATTGTCATTTCGAGCGGGAATCCGTAAGTATCGTACAATCTAAACGCAGTTTTACCCGGGATTGTTTTACCCGGAATATGCGTTACTACTTTATTAAATTCTTTAAGTCCGTCCTCTAAAGCCTTGCCGAATTTGTCTTCTTCTTTATTGAGTTCGCTAAAGATTTTTTCGGCGTTATCTTTAAGTTCGGGATAGATATCCTTATATTTTTCAACATAGCATGCGGCAATTTCGCAGAGTTTGCCGTGTTCGAGATTAAGTCTGCGCGAATACCTTACCGCGCGGCGAATAAGCCTTCTTAAAATATAGCCTTGATCTACGTTAGAAGGAACAATTCCGCGGTAATCGCCAAGCATAAACGTTGCGGTACGAATATGATCCAAAATAATTCTGAAAGCTTTGGTATCTTCCTCGTTTTCGCCGTACTTTTTACCGGTAAGCTCTTCTATTTTAGCCTTTGCACCTTCAAAAAGATCGGTATCGTAAACGCTTTCTACTCCGTTTAAAGTGCAAAGCGTCCTTTCAAGCCCCATACCGGTATCTACGTTTTTTTGATTGAGTTTTGTATAACTGCCGTCCTCATGGCGATAAAACTGCATAAATACGTTATTCCATATTTCAAGGTATCTGCCACAATCGCAAGAAGGATCACAATTCTCGCCGCAAGGCGCTTGATCGCGTATTATAAACATTTCGGTATCGGGACCACACGGACCTGTTTTACCGGCTATCCACCAATTGTTTTTCTTGGGTAAGAAGAAAATATGTTCTTTAGCTATGCCGCACTCTTCCCAAATTTTTGCGCTTTGTTCGTCACGCGGAGCGTCGTCGTCACCGGCAAAAACGGTTACGGCAAGTTTTTCAGGAGGAATGGCAAGATAATCTTCGCCCGTTAAAAATTCATAACTCCATCTGATTGCTTGTTCGTTAAAATAATCGCCGAGCGACCAATTGCCGAGCATTTCGAAAAAGGTGCAGTGAGAAAGATCTCCTACCTC
>CAZPFZ010000088.1:0-6620 GCA_964585955.1 uncultured Acidiphilium sp. | reverse complement strand
AGGTATGGTAATATATAAGTAAACAATAGGAGAAATATTTATATGATAAAAATATTGGTCGCCGAGGACGATAAAGAATTAAACGCTCTCGTTTGTTCGTATCTCACCGATAACGGTTACAGCGTTGTGCCTTGTTACGATGGTGAACAAGCAGTAAATGCTTTTGACGAACAGTCATTCGATATGATTATAAGCGATATTATGATGCCTAAGGTTGACGGTTACGAATTGGCAAAGTATGTAAGGGAAAGCGATAAACTAATACCCATACTTTTTATGACCGCATTAGACGATAAGCCTTCTAAACAATACGGCTATAAAATAGGGGTGGATGATTACGTTGTAAAACCCTTCGACGCTGAAATTTTAATGTTGAGGGTTGGAGCTTTGCTAAGGCGCGTCAATATTGAAAAACTTCGCGAGCTTGTTGTAGGCAATTTAAGAATGAACGCCGAAGAACACACTGCATACGTAAACGGCGAGGAATTAGCGCTTACCGTGCGTGAGTTCGATTTGCTTTTTAAACTGCTTTCATACCCCAAACGTCCTTTTTCGCGTTCGCAGTTAATGAATGAATTTTGGGATATCGATAGTTCGGCAACATCGCGCACGGTAGATGTGTATATGGCAAAATTGCGTGACAAAACCGTCGTATGCGACGGATTCACAATTGTTACCGTACACGGCTTAGGGTATAAGGCGGTTTTAAAATGAAAAGAAGAAACAGCGTAAAATATGCGCTTTCCGGTTATTTTGCATTTTTTTTGGTAATTGCTTTTACTGTTACTTTTGCCGTTATAATATATCAAAATGTAAGTAATGCATATAACGGCAATCGTAAAGCTATTTCGGCAACTATGTTAGTTGTCTGTCTTGCGCTGTCGCTTTTTTGTACTATGGTAGATGCATTGCACCGTAAATTTACGGTGGATCGTGCAGTTGAAGATATTTTAGAAGCTACCGAAAAAATTATTCAAGGTAACTATAAAATAAGGCTTACACCGCGACATGCTTACAAAAATTATGATAATTACGACCTTATAATGGAAAATTTTAATCAAATGGCGGACGAGCTTTCTAAAAACGAGGTTTTAAAAAACGATTTTATTTCCAATGTTTCGCATGAGATTAAAACGCCGCTTGCGGTTATTCAAAACTATGCCGTTGCCTTGCAAAATGAAAAATTAAGCAAAGACGAGCAAGAAAAATATGTAAAAACCATTTTAAAAGCTTCGTCGCGGCTTACGGCACTTGTTATGAATATTTTAAAACTTAACAAGCTTGAAAATCAGCGCATTACCCCCGAATTTACAAAGGTCCGAATGGATGAAACCTTGGTTCAAACGGTTTTTGAGTTTGCAGAGCGAATAGAACAAAAAAATATCACGCTCGATTGCGATATAGATGAAGTTACCGTTGTAACCGAACCTTCGTATTTAGAAATTGTTTGGACGAATTTACTCTCCAATGCCGTAAAATTTACGCCCGATGGGGGAAAAATAGCAATCAGCCTTAAAAAAGAAAATGGCAAAGCCGTTGTAAAAGTGCGTGATAGCGGTTGCGGTATGAACGAAGAAACAGGCAAGCGTATTTTCGATAAATTTTATCAAGGCGATACGTCGCACGCCAAAGAGGGTAACGGTTTAGGGCTTGCTTTGGTAAAACGTGTAATAGATCTTTTAGAGGGCGATATTTTTGTCGAAAGCAAGCAGGGAGAGGGGTCTGTTTTTACGGTTTCGTTTAAGTTAAGCGATTAAATGCCCCAAAATAAAAAACAATTACTATAGAGGTAAAAATAAAATGAATGACGATAAGTTTGTATATAAATATTCGGCGCCCACTAAAGAAGAACGGCGCGAAATAGAAGACATAAAGCGCCGCTACGGCACACAAGAAAACACAAACGATAAACTCGCGCGTATAAGAAAATTAGATGCGCGCGTAAAAAACGCACCAATGGCTTTAAGTATAACGCTTGGCGTTGTCGGCGTGCTGGTTTTCGGGTTAGGACTTACTATGATTTTAGAATGGCAAATTCTCGTTTGGGGAATAGTCGTTATGGCGCTCGGCTGTATTCCTATGGCATTTGCTTATAAGGCATATAGTTTGCTGTTTGATAGAAACAAGAAAAAATACGGCGAAGAAATACTTAAACTTTCCGACGAATTGCTTAACGAAAAAAACATCGGCGAAGAACAATAAAAAATGCGCAAGCATTGTTAAAAAGTTTAACAAGACATACGCATAGTGATATAATTGTACATAAACGACCATATAAGAAGTCGAGGAGGTAGCCCACGTATTCTTTGCTAATCGGCTATATGAGCATCGCGGTTTTAAAAAATCTTAAAAAACTCGTGTTTAGTGCGCAAAAAGCTTAAGTGATGGGAATTATTGTATGTTTTGCCCGTCGTTTACGGCGGGCTTTTTATATTTGTGAGGCGAAAATATGTTTTGGTTGATTTTTGCGTTTATAGCAGCATTTGCAACATCGGCAACTACGATTTTTGCAAAAATAGGCATAAAGGACGTTAAATCCGATACCGCAACCGCATATCGTACGGGTATTGTTATTATATGCTGCGTGGTAATGTGTTGTATAACGGGTAGTTTTAACAAAATAGGTACTTTAAGCGTTTATAACTGGGTGTTTATAGTGCTTTCGGGCATAGCTACCGGGTGTTCGTGGCTGTGTTATTACAAAGCGTTAAAAAAGGGCGAAATTAATAAAATAGCGCCCATTGATAAATCAAGCTTTATTTTAACTAGTGTACTTTTTTTAATTTTTTTCTTTGACGATACCACAAAGGGCTGCAACATAACTGTAATTTGTATGCTTATTTTATCGGTTATGCTAATGCTTTCGGGAACGCTTTTAATGATAGATCTTCCTTCTGAAAAAAATAACAAAAACAGCGATAAAACTTGGCTGCTTTATGCAGTGTTATCAGCCGTGTTTGCAAGCTTGGTTGCATTGTTTGTAAAAATGGGGTTAAAAAATATCCCCTCCGATTTAGGCACGCTTTTAAGAACGATTATTGTTTTTGTTTTTTCATCGGCTATAGTGTTTGCAAAAAAGGAATACAAGGATTTTTCGGCGGTTACGCCAAAAAGTTTAATTTTTTTAACGCTGTCAGGCGTGGCTACGGGCATAGCTTGGTTAAGCGAATATTACGCATTGAACACTGCGGGCGTAAATCCTGTGGCAGTAAACAGTATAGGTAAATTTTCGGTGTGTATCACCATGTTGTTTTCGGCAGTTGCGCTAAAAGAAAAGTTTACCAAAAAAACCGTGGTTGGACTAATGCTTTTAATTTTGGGAATAGCCGTTATTACAATTTTTAGTCTTTAATGCAAAAGCCGCAAACTTGCTTGCAAGGTTTTGCGACTTTTTACTTTTTTAAAATTACAAATTTTATTAAAATATTTGTTCTTGTAAAAGAATGGTATACTTTATGTGTGTTATGTTTTGCGCGCAAGCGGTAATGCAATATGTTTGGTTACCTAAAAAAATGTATTTTGTAAGGAATTTTGCATTGCCGTAGTTTTTTATTTCGCATGGCGACGAGGTAAATCCCGTTCCTAAATACTTAACGTAACTTTCTTTTTCCGAAAAGTGTTTGGCAAAGAGCTTTATTTTTACATTTTCGTCGGCATTTTTATATTCTAAAAGCTCTGCTTGGTTTAAACATTTTTCGGCAACACTGTTATCTATAGGGGTTAGTAGTTGCACGTCTAAACCGTTATTTTCCGAATCGCACGAAATTGCAACAACCTTATCGCTGTGGCTAATCGAAAAATAAATTTGCGAATTTTCAAAATAAGGCTTTCCTTGTGGTGTTTGTTTAAGTTCGCCGTCAATATTGTATATTGTGCGAATATAGGTTAGCATAAGGTCTGCTATAGCTGTTTGGACTGCTTTTAGCGGCGCATTTTTTTGTAAACTTAAAAATTTGGTTTTAGCGCGCTCCGATAGTTTTTCAAAGGGGATGGATTGTGCTGTTTGGTTAGTTATATTAAATAAAAAAATTTGCATTTTTTCTCCGTTCGGTAATACCCGCGCAAATAAGTTGATGTCTTTAATAAAAGTTTTTAATAGTACGATGATATTGCTATTATAATACGTCGCGCGAATTTTTGTCAACTTTAAAAAGCGATATGTTTTACATCTCATTCAAATACTGCGCGCAAAAATTTTTATCGAAAAATGTCGTTAAATGTATATATTTGCGATTTTCCACACACAATACTAACGCAAGGAGGAAAAAATGAGAAACAAAAACAGTCAAAAACAATCAACAAACGATTCGCATAACTGCGCAAGAAAAGAAAGAACAAGCAATTGTTCCGGTAAAAGCACACGAAACTGCAAGTAATAATGGAAAAAAACAGTTTAAACAAACCGCGCAATAAAAAGAATAAGTCTAAATCGCTTACTCAAGAAAAACTTCGCCGAGAATATATTCTTGGCAAAATACAAGAACCCGTACAGGATATAGACGAAATTTTTTAGTTTTTGCAAGCAAAAATGTATTTTTAATTGCACATTTAAAGCAATAAATATAATGCGGCAAAACATATTGCAAGGTTATTAGTTGGTGAGTTCGTCAACGGATAAATCAGGCGTTTTGTCGGACGATAACAATCCGCATAAAGAGGGTTACTCTAATGATTAAACGAGACAAAAGAAGAAATAATAAAAAGGGGCGGTAAACGATTATTGTCCGATAAAATAGCAATCAAAAGCCGTTTCGCACCTATAAATAAAGGTGCGGAGCGGTTTTTTATTTTTGTAAAAGCAAATAATAACCGTAATAATAAAAAAAATTTAAAAATTATGGCGTAAAACGGTTGACAAAGACACATAATAGTTGTAGAATATTAGCAGTCAAAGACAAAGAGTGCTAACAATCATTTCGGAAGTGTGCCAAATGGAATTAACTGATAGAAAAAAGAGAATATTAAAAATAGCGGTTGATAATTATATAGATAACGCAGTTCCCGTTTCGTCAAAATGTATTGCAGAGCAATACGAAGGCAACATAAGTTCGGCAACCATACGAAGCGAAATGAGTGCTTTGGAAGAACTCGGATATCTCGAACAGCCGCATACTTCGGCAGGTCGAATTCCCTCAGCCGAAGCATACAAGCTATATGTAAGCGACCTTATGGTAAAAGCCAAGCCGAGCATACAAGAGCTCGATTATATTAAAGAGGTCTTTGCCGAAAAGACGGACGACCTCGAATACGTTATAAAAAACACGGCAAAGGTTATAAGCGAGCTTACAAGTTACACGTCAATGGCTATTGCCCCGCACGACGAGCAAGAAACCATATCGGGCGTCAAGCTATTCAGATTTAAAGCCGATAGCGCTTTGGTTATAATAATAACTCAAACAAAGTTGTTAAAAGATAATGTTATATCGGTGCCCGAAAGCATGTCTGACGAAAACTTTGCAGATGCAAACCGCATGCTCGAAAAAATGCTTGTTGGCAAAACATTGGGCGAATGTTGTAATATAAACGTAGAGCTCGAAGAAGAATTTATCGGTTATAAAAATCTTTTCGGCATGGTTATAGATGCGTTAAAAAATTACGTTACATATAACGAAGATGATTTGATTTTAGCCGGTACCGATAAAATATTCAAACATTCCGAATATACCGATGCCGACAAATTGCGTTCCTTTTTAAAAACTGTAACAAGTAAGGATAAAATAATAAATTTACTTAGTGACGACGGCAAAAAGAACATAAGCATAAACGTAAAAATAGGTAGCGAAGGTTACGACGAAATTCCCGACGATTGCTCGTTGGTTTCGGCAACATACACCGCAAACGGCGTAAAGCTCGGAACATACGGCGTTTTAGGCCCTGTAAGAATGGACTATAAAAAGGTTGTAGCGGTGCTTGAAAACGTAGGTAAAATTTTAGAATCGCTGCTGACTAATAAATAAGAACAAGCACAGTTATCGGAGGCAAACGAAGTGTCTGAAAATAAACAAAAAAAAGAATGTAACGAACAAATAAATCAAGATAATCAAAAAGAGCAATGCAAACCTTGCAAAAATCACGGCAAGCAGTGTGAAAAGCGTGAAAAATGCCAAAATCCCGATTGGGAAAAAAAGGTAGCCGAATTAGAAGAGAAGCTTGCAAACAGCGAAAGGCAAGCCGAAGAATATAAAGAAAAATGGTACAGAAGCGCTGCAGAATTCGAAAATTACAAAAAACGCCATAACGGCGAGCGTGCTCAAGCGTATGCAGACGGGCAGGGCGATGTAATAAAGAGTATTCTAACGGTCGGCGACAATCTCGATAGAGCAGTTCAAACCACGGTTGACGAAAAAACGAGAGTTGGTCTCGAACTTGTTGTAAAACAGTTTGGCGAAACTTTAGCTAATTTAAACGTAAAAGTAATAAACCCGATAGGCGAAACGTTTGACCCGAACTTTGCCGAAGCCGTTCATCAGGTAGAACCCGAAGAAGGCGACGAAAGCGGCACAGTAAAGAGCGTTTTTCGCAAAGGATATTCGCTTAACGGAAAAATTTTGCGCTATGCGCAGGTTATTGTAATAAAATAACGCATATATTAAAAATAAAATAGAAATTAACTTTAAAGG
>CAZPFZ010000087.1:0-6623 GCA_964585955.1 uncultured Acidiphilium sp. | reverse complement strand
ATTATACACTTTTTTTTAAATATGGTAAAATATTTATTACTGATTTTACATTTTTTGGGGAGCTTTTATGCACGAAGGTCACAGAAAACGTATGATTGACAAACTTTTGTTTAACAAAGAAGCGTTAACCGATCACGAAATTCTCGAAATTTTATTGTATTATTGCATACCGAGAAAAAATGTTAACGAAACGGCACATAGGTTGTTGGAATCGTTCGGTTCGCTAAAAAACGTTTTGCAAGCCGACCAAGCCGCTCTTTGCGCGGTGGATGGCATAGGTGAGCATTCGGCGGCGTTCTTTATAACGCTAAACGAAATTCAATCGAGAATACACGATAATGCTAATCATGTTCCCGAACTTATAAGTTACGAAAGTTGTAAATCATATTTGATTAATTCCTTTCGCGGTTTAAAAGAAGAAAAATTCATCGCTTTGTTTTTAAGCAAGACGGGAGAGGTTTTATACAGAAAAATTTTTTGTTCTCATTCGGAATATATGGTAAACATAGATGTTTCGGCACTGTTTACCGGATTGCCCGCGCGCAAGCCCGCAAGTGTTATTATTTCGCACAATCATTTATCGGGTAAGGCAATGCCGTCTGCTTCGGACGACGATGCCACCGAAAAAATTTATTTGTCGCTCAAGTTAAACAAAATAAACTTAAACGATCATATAATTGTTGCCGACGAAAACACTTATAGTTATCGCGCATCGGGTCGGTTAGACGAAATAAAACGTAGAATGAGCCTTGTTTTGTAAAAAATAAAAATAATAACTAATAAATTACTTTTGTTTTGCCAAAAGGCAAAAACATTATTTTCGGAGGGTATATGGAAAAAGTTAGAACAAGATTTGCACCGAGTCCCACAGGATTTATGCATTTGGGTGGTTTAAGAACCGCGCTTTATTCGTACTTATATGCGAAACAACACGGGGGAGATTTTATACTTCGTATAGAAGATACCGACCAAGAACGTTTTGTTGAAGGTGCAATAGACGTTATTTATTCTTCGCTTAAAGAATCGGGTTTAACATATGACGAAGGTCCCGATATCGGCGGCAATTACGGACCTTACGTTCAAAGCGAACGTAAAGCAATTTATATGGAGTACGCAAAAAAGCTTATTGAGCTTGGCGGCGCGTATTACTGTTTTTGTTCTAAAGAAAGGTTAGAAAGCCTAACCGATGAAAACGGCAACCGCAAATACGATAAACATTGCTTGCATTTAAGCAAGGAAGAAGTTCAAGCAAAGCTCGATGCCGGCGAACCTTTTGTTATTCGTCAAAACATTCCCACCGAGGGTGTTTCAAGTTATGATGACTTGGTTTATGGAACTATACACGTTGATTATTCCGAGTTAGAAGATAACATTTTAATTAAAAGCGACGGTATGCCCACATACAATTTTGCAAACGTTGTTGATGACCATTTAATGCATATTACGCACGTGGTTCGCGGAACGGAATATTTGTCTTCTACCCCCAAATATAATCTTATGTACGATACTTTCGGATGGGAGAGACCTAAATATATTCATTTGCCCACTATAATGAAAGATTCCACGCGCAAACTTTCTAAACGTTACGGCGACGCCAACTTCGACGATTTTGTTAACAAAGGATATTTGCCTGAAGCAATTATAAATTACGTTGCGCTTTTGGGGTGGAGTCCTAAGGAAAATATAGAAAAAATGACCATGGAACAAATGGTCGAGCTGTTTTCGCTTGACGGCGTTTCAAAATCGCCCTCTATTTTCGACGACGTAAAATTACGTTGGCTAAACGGTGAATACCTTAAAGAGATGTCCGACGAAGATTTTGCAAAAATATCAGAGCCTTTCTTTAAAAAATCAAAGGTATACGGCAAATACGACTTATTAAAACTTGCCGCACTTTTAAAAACTCGTGTGGAAATCATGAGCGAAATTCCCGAGAAAATTAACTTTTTAGAAGAGTTCGGCGAATACGATGCCGAAATGTTCTGCCATAAAAAAATGAAAACGGATAAAAATCTTGCATATTCCGTCTTGCCCGACATTAAACAAGTTTTGCAAAATGCGCAAACCTTCGATCATGACACTTTGCACGATGCTTTAATGAAATTATCCGAAGAAAAACAGCTTAAACACGGTCAAATTTTATGGCCTGCACGCGTTGCTTTAACGGGTAAGGATGTTACCCCCGGCGGCGCTATAGAAATGGCTGTTATTTTAGGCAAAGAAGAAAGTCTCAGAAGAATAGATTTTTCTATGGAACTTTTAAAAAAACATCTTGACTGAGTTTTGTTTAAAATAAAACGAGTTTAACATAATTTAAATAGCCGCGCCAAAAGTTGATTTTAGCTTTTAGCGCGGCAAATTTTTTTAAAGCGCTGTTTTTACACCGTTACATTGCGATAAAATAAATTTTTATGGCTTTTAATAAAAACTCAAAATGGTTGGCTTTTAATAAATGTTGTGTAAAATAAAAATGTGGTATAAAGTTGACCTATAAGTCGATTATTGATGTGTTTGGAGTATGTTTTATTCATTTAACGCATTGCAAAAGGAGCTTGTAAAAGCGCACTTTCGTCGCGTTAAATCGCATTGGCGCACGGAGATTGAGGATGCGAAAAATAGTCTAAATAAAAATTGGAATTAAAATCTAAAAAAATAAAAACCGCAACGTTTTTACAAACAAATTTGTCGTGTAAACGCGGCGGTTTTTTGTTGTTAAATTTTGTCTTTAAATAATGCCTTTTTTATAATCGACCTTAAAAGCTTTTGCTAAAGTTTTTAATTGGTCGTCGGTAATGGTGTTTACCTTAGGCAGATGAGCTGTCAACATATATATTTGAGCTGCTTTTTCAACTGTTTCAACAAGTCCGAAAGATTCGTCCAAATTTTTGCCTGCGCCGTAAATGCCGTGCAAGCTCCATACAACTACTCTTGAAGACTGCATTTTTTCGGCAGTAGCAATGCCTATTTCGTTTGTGCCGCAAAGCATCCAAGGTAAAACTTCTATGCCGTCAGGGAAAACAACTATGCATTCGGTGCTCATTTGCCAAAGCGTGTGGGTGAATTTATTGGTATCGGCTTCGTGAACGTATGTCATTGCCAATAAATTAGTGGGGTGAGTATGCAATATTACTCTATTTTGAGGATCAACTTTTAAGCGTGCTATGTGGCTCATAAGGTGGGCGGGTAGTTCGCTTGTGAATTTGCCGCCGTCGGAATATCCCCAAAGCAATTCTGCATCGGTGCCGTTATTTGCTATTCTTATAATACCCAAAGCATTTTCGGGATCTTTTTGCACGTTTTTAAAATATTTGCCGGTACCCGTAACAATAAAATATTTACCTTTAAGCTCTGTTGCATCAAAGCCCATGGGAATGGTGCGTAAGGGTTTATCGAGCGGTAAATATTCGGCTACGTCTTGCTCGTCAAGCATTACCGAGATATTTCCTCCGTTACGTTCGTCCCAACCGAGGCGATACATATTAGATGTGGTTTCACAAAGTTCAATCAAAAAAGGTGCTGTTAATATGTTTTTCATCTTTTTGCTAACACTCCCGTTTCGTATTCTTTTATTTCACTAAACCATTCGTCTGTTAAATTTTGGCGTTTAAGATATTCTGACCAAACTTCTCCAAACGGATATGTTTTTAGTTGTTCTTGTTCGTACATTAATTGTGTAAAATTGCTTTCGTCTTGCAATTTTTTCAAACTGTCGTTGGGGGTGAGCAGTGCATACAAAAGTGCTTTTTGCATATTGCGCTGTCCGTTTACCCAAGCGCTTAAACGGTTTATGGAGGCATCAAAATAATCCAAACCGATTAAAACTTTATCAATTGCATCGTTGCGGACAATTTCTTTTGCGATTTCTTTAAGCTCGTCGTCGAATAAAACAACGTGGTCGCTGTCCCATCTTACGCCGCGCGTTACGTGTAAAGCTACTTTATCGTAAAAAGCGAGTAGTGCGGGGATTTTGTCCGAAACATATTCGAGCGGATGATAATGCCCGTTATCTAAAAGGCAGCAAATATCGTTTTTTGCCGCATAGTTTTGGTAAAATTCGTTGTTGCCTACAGTATAACTTTCAACGCCTATGCCGAACACTTTGCTTTCTACCGCAACAACAACCTTAGATTTATCGTAGTCTTGCGAAAGAATTTCGTCTAAAGAGGCTTTAAGGCGTAATCTCGGCGTAAGTCTATCGGCGGGTACGTCTTTAAATCCGTCGGGAATCCAAATATTCATAAGGCAATGAGTGTTCATTTCGGTTGCTAAATATTCGGAAATTTTTAAGCATGCCTTGCAGTGGTCAATCCAAAACTTGCGTACGCTTTCGTCGGGGGAGGATAATGTCAATCCGTCCTTTACCATATGGTGTGAGAACATAGTCGGGTTAAAGTCTATTCCGTCAATACCGATTTCTTTGGCAAATTTTACCCACTCGGCAAAATGCTCAGCGCGGTAAGCGTTTCTGTCAACCTTTTCGCCGTTTAAAACAGCATAGCTTGCGTGCAAGTTTAAACGTTTTTTGCCCGGCATAAGCGAAAATGCTTTTTTAATGTCGGCTTTAAGCTCTTCAAAATTTCTCGCTCTGCCAGGGTAGTTTCCCGTGGTCTGTATACCGCCCGAAGCCGCTCCGCCACCGTCTAATCCTACAACGTCGTCGCCTTGCCAGCAGTGTATCGAAACGGGAATGTCTTTTAATTTTTCAAGGGCACTCTCGGTGTCTACGCCTATTTTTGCATATGTTTGTTTTGCTTCTTGGTAACTCATAAATTACAACTCCATTTGGCTTTTTAAATTGCCGATAGCCGTTGCCTCTATGGGCAGTGCAACTACCGTTTTATTTGTAAATTCACTTGTGAATTTATTTACTGTTTTATTATTTGCGCCGCCGCCTACTATATATATTTTGTTAAATGTGCGGTTCAAACATTTTTCTAAATCGTCAATGGCGCGTTTATATCCCATCGCCATAGACCTATATGCGCTACGGTATATATCGCCTTCGGTTAAAGGCTCTTGCATATCGCGTGTTGTAAACCACTCGGTTATTTTTTCGCTCATGTTTTCCGGTAGCGAAAATTTTTCGTCGTTTACATCGAACACTCCGTCAAAAGAGCTTTCTTCCGCCATAGCCGTCATTTGGTCAAAACTTTTGTTAAACTGTTTTTTAAGGCAAACGTTTATCCACATGCCGGTAATGTTTTTTAAAAATCTTATGTTGCCTACGCCGCCTTCGTTGGTAAAGTTGTTTTCCAAAGCTATTTTTGTAGTGTTTGCTTGCGGTATTTTTGCACCTACAAGCGCCCAAGTGCCGCTGGATATAAGCACGCTGTCGTCTTCGTTATCAACGGCATAAAACGCGCTTGCCGTATCGTGCGAGGGGCAAAGTTTAACTGTGGTTTGCCCACCTACTTCGTTTGCAACATTTTCAGATAAATTACCCACAATCGTGCCCGGCTCGCAAAGTTGAGTGAATAAAATTTCGGGTAAATCTAATTTTTGGGTAATTTGTTTATCGAATTGTTTGGTCAAACAGTTTACAAGCCCTGTGGTAGAGGCATTTGTGTATTCTTTTTTCATGTTGCCCGTTAGCAAATAAGATAAATATTCGGGTAGCATTAAAAAGGCGTCTGCATTGTCAAGCCTTCCGCTTAATTTGTCGCAATACAGCTGATAAATCGTGTTAAAATGCTGAAACTGTATGCCTGTTTGCGAATATAAAGTGTTAAAGGGCACAATTTTTTCGCTCTCTTTAATTGCTTCTGCCGTGCGACCGTCGCGGTAAGCATAGCAGGGCAATAGGGGTTTGCCGTCTTTTATTAAAACATAATCAACACCCCAAGTGTCTATTGCCACGCTTTGAATTTTGCCGTAAAGCAAAAATGCCTTTTTTATGCCTTGCTTAACTTCGTTAAACAGTCTTTCGGTATCCCAAACAAGGTGCCCGTCTTGCATATCCATATGGTTTTCAAAGCGGTGGATTTCACAAGTTTGTATTTCGCCGTTCTCTTTCCAACCGACTATGTGTCGTCCGCTAGATGCGCCGATATCTATCGCTACATAATACTTTTTTTCCATTTCGTTCCCCAATAGGTTTAAAATTGTTGCACCTTAACTTTATTTGCCAAGCTTTGCAATTATTGCAGTTTGTTGTTTATATAGTGCAAGTGACTTTTTTTTTGCATTAATATTTGGTCTTTTGGCAAGGTGGCAATAAAACAAAGTGCATTTTTATGCAAACATTAAAAACTTTGTGATGAAAATTTGCTCAAAAATTCGCAAATCAAGTTTGCTATCGCAAACCACCGCTTTTTATAAAAAAATCGGTGTCACCGTTTGAAATACTGCGAAGTTGTAAACCCTTGTAAGCAAGTTTCCAACTTCTTGTATTAAAAACTATAAGAAGTAATCTTTTGCCATTCGGCAAAATCTTTGCAAAACCTTTGGCTTTGCCGCAAAAACTGCGTTTTTGCACTTCTTAGTTTGAAATACTGCGAAGCTGTAAACCCTTGCAAGCAAGTTTCCAACTTCTTGTATTAAAAACTATAAGAAGTAATCTTTTGCCATGCGGCAAAATCTTTGCAAAACCTTTGGCTTTGCCGCAAAAACTGCGTTTTTGCACT
>CAZPFZ010000086.1:0-6667 GCA_964585955.1 uncultured Acidiphilium sp. | reverse complement strand
AATGCGTTTGGCGTTGTTTAAGCCACTCTGGGACACGTTGTTGATATTGCGGGCGATGTCCCTATACGGCAAGCCGGATGCAATGCCACGGCTGATCTCCTGCGTGATGGTCTTTTTGAGCTTCGCATAGTTAACGCCGAGGTGATTGTAATAGCCCTCAACTACCTTTGAATCTGTCAGTACCGCTTTGACTGCTTCCACCTGATTAATCGGCGTTATAACGGGAATACCCTGTTTCGCTATGTCGTACATGGTGCCGATATAGCCGGTTGCATAGCAGCTATTGAGATACTTGTCAATGGTTGCATAGCTGTCACCGTGCATCTTGTCAATGATCGCGCTGACTTGGCCTTTCAAAGCCTGTTGATACTGGTGCTGATACACCTTTGACCGGCGCTGTGATTGCAGCAGGGTCTTGGTAGCATCGTCAAGCCCATCCTGCGACAGCGCCTCATCCAAAAGGTCAATGTCCGTTTGAAACTGCCTGACCTTTGCATTGATGTCGTTCAGCGCCCGCGTGTACTGCTTTTCAAGCTCTTTGATAGCTGCTTCTTCCGAATCAAGAAGCGATTGCTGCACTTCCTTTTCCCAGCGGTTCACGCTCCATCACCGTCCGGCACAAGCGCATTCAGCGTATTCTTCGCGTCCGCTGTGGAATCTTCCTCTGGCGCAGGAAGCTTATCCTTGATGGCATCGTAGTCCAGCTCAAGCGTTTCGCACAAAAGCTGCACGGTCAATTCCGGCCCAAGCATGGACGCGGCGTTCTGGATGGTCGTTTCCCGCACCTGCTGCTCCTGCGCCTTCACAAGGGCGATCTGCGCGTTTTCCTGCGCATTGGTGATGATCTCGCGGTCGAAGGTGAAGTACACATCCCGCTGCTGATAGTCCGTGGCCTTGGTGTCGTTGATCTCCTTGAGCACCAGCGCCAGCAGACGCCGCATGAACTGCTTCAGATACGGCAGCAGCCCGTTGCATTTCAGATCGAGATTGGCATACGCCGACTTGATCGCAATGCTCGTGGTGGCGCTGGTGTCCTTCAGGGCCTCCGTGTTCACGCCCATGCCAAAGCGGAAGATGTTTTTCTCATCCACCTCCATCTTGGTTTTCCGCGCCTCCACGGGGATGTCCACGGTGCGAATGTCCACACCGCCTTGATCCCCCACGCCGATGACCTTTTTCGATTTCAGGTTCACATACAGCTCATCGAGGTTATCCCCGTCATAGCCCGCCACCACATACAGCGCCTCGTTGGTGTCCTGAATGTTGTTCGACAGCCCCGCGTTCATCAGGTCGTAATCATCGATCAGCGCCTTGATCGGACGCAGGCCGCTGATCTGCTTTTTGCCGTTATCCAGCCGGAAAAACGGGATCATGCCGTAATCGTCAAAATAGGTGCCGTCATCGTCCGCCTTGCGATAGAGGATGTGCGGCCGGGGATTGCGCGGCACACTGCCATCCGGCACGATCGCGCCGGAATCTTCTTGGCAATAAAAATAGGTCTGGGCACTGTCCCAAACCTGAATGCGCTTGATCGTCTTGTTGCCCTTGCCGATGCGGTCGATGTACCAGAAGATCACATAGGCGCAGCCGTCATCCGTTTCCTTCTCCCTCACTTCCACCACGCCCATGCTGTCCGCCGTTTGAAAGGCCGTGCGCCCGGTTTCATCCTTGTAGGCGTACATATACTCAAAGCCCTTGGACACGCAGCCCACGAGCAGCTCATACAGCTCGGCGGCAAAGCTTTCGTTTTCGTTGAAATAGGCATCCAGCTCCGTTTGCAGCCTCGGATCGTCCGAGCGCACAAAGCCATGCTTGCCGGAAAGCATATACTGCACCTGCTGGTCTACGAGCAGCTTAAAAAACGGATGGCTGATCTTGATGTTGCTTTTGGTGTTGTCCTCTTGGAGCTTGCCATCGGCGTTTATAAAGAAGATGCGGTAACGGTTTATGTCGTTCCGCCCCTCGTAGTAATCCACGCCCACCTTGGCCAGCCGCTTTTTTGCGGAAACCGCATCGTTTTCGATGAATGTTTTTATCTCTTGCACTGTAAGCATATAATCACATCCTTATTGCAGGAAATCGTGTTTCCGGATATGCCCCTCATACCGGCTCTTGATCTGCTTTATCGCTGACACGGCGATCTGGTTTTCAAAATCCCTGTGCGTGTCGCAGTATGTTTCATAGGTCTTTATATCGCCCAGAATCTGCTTGTAATGCTCCAAGCTGTGATTGACCCCAAGATATATTTCGTCCGAGAATCGCAGGATACGAACGCGGCAGTCCTTGGCGTGGCGTTCCCGCCCTTCATCGCGGATCACATCAATATCCGTCTGCATGATTTTCATTTGGCTTTCGAGCTGTGCGACCTTGTCCAGTATCTCATGATTAAACTGCTTGCCCATCCAGCCGAATATAGCCGTCCACGGATTGATGTTGATCTTGGATATTTGCAAGATGGTCATAAGCAGCGCAATACCGCCGCCGCTGTAGGATAGGATTTCTTTGATACTCATGTTGTGGCACTCTCTTTCTTGGGCTATATGAGCCATTTGCTGCCTGTTATGTATTTCTCCAAGGCATAGCGCATGGCATCCATCAGGTGGTTAAAATCATCGATCGGCACATTCAGTTTGTTCCCGAATTTATCCGTGTCCCATGTGTAGTTGCTGATCTCAGTCAGGAAGTTTACACATTGCGGATGAATGATAACTTCAAGGTCTTGAATCCACTGAATCCCGTTTGCGATACTGTCTTTGCCCTTTGCCGCGCCTTTGACGCGCAAGCCAAGGCTTTTTAATTCATCAATGGATTTTGGCTCTGCCGAATCTGCCGTGATCCGCTCTTTGCCATAGCCCATGTTCTGAATCGTTTCGGCTATCCGCTTGTTGGACAGCCCTTTTTCATACATTTCATCGAATACAAAAAGCTGCTTGTCCTCTTGGTCAAGCAGTCCACAAAACAATGTTGATGGGTCATTTGTGTAGCCAAAGTCAAGGCCAAAGGCGGAAACAATGCCCGGTCTGCTTCGTATCTGGTCAACGTCAAAGACTTCTTCTTTCCAGTTTTCATATACAAGGCCGTCAACGATGCCCCAGCCGCCTAGCCCTGCAACCGCATAGCGCCGGGGATTGCGCTTCTTCATATCTTCGAATACTTTGATGTCCGCTTCATCCAGCCATTCATTGCACATATAGTTTGTTGTCATGGCCAGAATGTCAGGATCAGGCGGAGCATCAAAAAAACGTCTCTTCAAGAAGTGGCGTTCATTCCACGGGTTAAACGTTATTGTCCATTGCTTGAACAGCCCTTCGGGAACCTCACCGCGTATGGATTCATCAAGAACGTTGAAGTCATCCTCTTTCATGACCTCATACGCCTCTTCAAGCCATGCCCAGCAAAGCACGCCCACGTCAACCGTAATCGATGTTACCTTCAAAGGGTCATCCAACCCACGGAAATATATCTTCTGTCCCGTTGGCGTGTATGTGGCCTCTAGCGGGCTTTCTTTGAACTCCCACCATGCATCAACTTTCAGCCGGTGTACAGCCCATTTCAATTCTGTGAAGCAGCTATCCTTCAGCGTACGGAATGTCTTTCTGACAACCAGTGTGTTTGCCTCTGGATATTTCATCATGTTCACGATGAACCAAAGTGCCGCTGTCTTTGATTTCTTTGAAGCGCGGCTCCCCTTGACCACTCTATAGCGGCCTTTGAAGCGCCAAAATGTTCCGTAACCCTTGCCAACGATTTCAGGCAGAGATATATGAAGCGCTTCATCCGTCTTCAAGCTCATCATCCCCTGATATGACAACCGGCAAGGCAACATCAAGCTTCATTTTGTCCGTGAACAGGCTATATCGCTTTCCGAGCAGTTCAGCGGCCTTTAACCTATCCTTTGCGGACACATCAATATCCGTGATTTTCTGTATGCCCTCACCGATGAAAATAGGTGTTTGCTCCGTGTGATCGCCACGCATGACCGCCGTCAGATACTTCAGCACTTCGTTCTGATCGGCTATCAACGCCGATTCCTTTTCGGCCATGCGATCTTCGATGTATTTTTTCAATTCAGGTTTATTCAAGTTTTCATTTCCGATGGAGTACGCGGTTTTCTCTGAATACCCGGCGCGGATTGCGGCCTGTGTCGCATTGAGATCAATCAGGTATTCATCACAAAACCGCTGCTGCTTTGCTGTCAGTGCCACAACCATCACCATCCCTTCCCGCAATAGCAAAACCCGGCCGGAATTCCGGTCGGGCTGCATCTTTTCACGCTGCCATTATAACATACAAAAGTGTGCGATTGTGTGCGATCTTTTTCCGAAAAACAGAGCGGGAAGCCTTATATTGCTTCCCGTTCCATCGTGAGATCATGCGTGTCAAGGCAGCCAATCCTTGCAGACGGGCAAAAGCCCGTTTCGGCTTACCAAGATTCAGCTATCCCCGGGCGGTTTAGTTGGCGGCCAATTTGAATACGGAGTAGCAGAAGCTTCCGTCATCGTCCAGAATGGTCTCAATCGTTGTGAGCTTCATCAAAGCCTCGCTCATTGGCGTGCCATAGGTGCCACGCTCCCACAGGCCGGAGGTTTCTGCCTTTTTCCAGAAACAATTAACCTCAATTCCTGCGTTGGGGCCGGGTCTGCCGTGGTGCTTGGCAAACGCGGCCTTGATAAAGTTCTCGCACCATTCGACCTTAATTTTCTTCATTTTCTATTTCCTTTCTGCCTTTTGGCTATAGGCGAAGCCCCGAAGGTGTCAGGAGGGGCTTGACTTGTTTTTATTTCTGGCTTATAATGACTGTGTTTTTAAGGGATTGGCTCTGTGTCGTGGGTTTCTGCGGCGCAGGGCTTTTCTTTTTGTTTCGCTTTGTTTCTATGGACAACTTGATTTCGATTTTCACCTTCGGGGCTCCTTCCTGCCCCTCCTGACAATACTAATTATAAACGAATTTACGACTATAATCAATTGACATTATAAACGAAATGACGACTATATTTTGTTTGTTTTGTAGTCTTGTTTTCGTTTATATTTGTGCTATAATGATGTCAAGCTGGAGAAGGAGGATTTTTTATGGGACTGCGTTATAAAATTGATGTTATCGCGGCTCTAAAGAGCCGAGGAATTAACACATACACCATCCTGCGCGAGGGGCTGCTCAGCCAGTCCACCATGCAGAAGCTACGCACAGGGGAAGGCGTGTCGTGGTCTAACTTGGAGCGGCTCTGCCGTCTGCTCGGCTGTCAGCCGGGCGATATATTGGAATACACGGAGGAAGAGCCGGAGGTGTAACGCCCCCGGCCTTTTTTATTCTCTGGCACGGAGGACGTCCAGCGCGTGGCGGTGCAGATTGTGTACCTGGCTCCAACTGTAATTCATGCGCTCGCAGACTTCCTCCCACCTGAGGCCGTCTATGTATCGATAGCTGCACAAAAGCCGGGCGGTCGGGTCGAGCGATTCGATGGCGGTCTCGATGGCCAGCAGCTCCGCAGCCAGTTCCTCACAGCGGCGCCAATAGAGCGCTTGAAGCTGCATATGCCGGACGGCCATGTCTTCCATGGCGTTGCCCTTGGACGGCGCAGACGGCATCCCGGTCAGGCGCTGGGCCTTTGGCGCATACAATCCGGCCTCGCACTCTGCCAGCCGCGCGGACAGCTGCCCCAACTCCTCCTTCATCCGCCTATAGTTCTTCAAGCGCTCCTTGGTCATTCAATCTGCGCCCCCTTCCCTTGTGATTCGCCGCATTTTTCTTGTGTAACATGAAGGCTCCCGATCACCGGGAGCCTTTTTGTTTACCGCAAGAGCAAAACACATCCGGATTGCCAAGGCAACTGCCCCAAGTCTGGCTGATCGAGCATTCATTTCTTTGTCCTTTCCTTTTTCTTGCGGCGCATATCGTTGATGGTGTATTCCAAGGCAAGCTCGCGCGATGCGTTTTCCCTTCTGCGCACCTTGTTTTTCTCGTCCAGCGCCGCTCTTGCCTCCCTGTATCGCTCACATTCGGCATGGCAGCCAACGTGCCGCGTGGGGCAATCGAGGCAAGTAAATTCCTGCATAACGATCATTCCCCCCGAAGGAAATAACGGCTGAATTTTATCGGCTCGTCATAGCGGTTTTTGCCATACACCGTTTCCGATTCAAACGCCACGCCGCGCTTTTTCAGATCGTACATACGGGACGCGAGCCGGGCAATGCCGTATTCATAGTCTGCCTCCGCCTGTGTGATGCTGCCGTAATCGTTCAGGTGCCGAAGGATTCGGTCACACTGCGACATCTTGCTCATTCGCTTCGCCCCCCATTTTCCGGCCGCATCCGTTTGCCGGTGATAAGCTCGGCGTGCGGCAGCGTCTCGATCCAGTCGCACACGATGTGCCAATCGGGCAAACGGTGATTGCGGCGCTGCTGATAGATCGTTTTTAGCTGCTGATAGTTGGTGACCATTCCGGCCGTGTACTCAACGCCCGTGGGGAGGTTATACAGCAGTCTCAAATAATTCTCCGCCGTCCTGTCGGCCAGATACTCATCACGAAGCTCAATGCAGCGCTGTTCAATGACAGGATCAACATATTCGTTAAACTGCGCGTCAAGGTCAAAGCTCGCCGCCTTGTGCATAGTCGACTGCGAGGAAACGAACTCAAGGAAGTGATACCGCTCTGCTTCCACCCATGCT